>CASERA010000208.1 GCA_949290175.1 uncultured Ruminococcus sp. | reverse complement strand
GGGGCCAATGTAACTCATGTGAGTCACATCGGCCCCTGTTTAGGACTATCTATTTCCCGACAGCCCCCTACTTTTCTTTATTCATTTTCTTTAGCAATATAATATTGTGTATCTTTGATAACATCAGCCAGTGTTATTTTTCTCAATTCATCTTCTAAAGCACCTTGTATCTGTACTAATTTGCTATCCAAAACATTATGAATATTTCTTCCGACAGGACATTTACAATTAGTGTTTTCGTGGAAATGGAAAAGTTCTCCATTCTCTACACACTCTACCGCACGATAAATATCAAGAAAACTAATTTCTTCAAGCGGTTTTGCAATAGAAGCACCACCGCTGCCACGCTGTACTTCAACAAGACCCGCGGATTTTAGTTGTGATAATATCTTTCTAATAATAACCGGATTGACATTGACACTGGACGCTAAAAAATCACTTGTTATTTTATATTCCTTTTCAAAAGTGTCTATACAAGCAAAAATATGAATTGCGATTGTAAAACGACTTGAAATCTGCATATCCTTTCCTCACTTTCATGTTTATCTCATAAGTTGATTATAGGTTGAATTAGTTGTAATGTCAATGATTACAATCAGTAACTCTGCGTTTTTCATCTATTGGTCTCTGTATTGGATTCATATTTATCGTAAGAAAAAAGCACTACAGTACCTATTTTAGGCATCGTAGTGCTTTGTAATATATGGAATTGTTATTCTTCTGCCACAATGATATTTTTAGATTCCCGATACCCTCCATCCGGCATTCTGTCGGTAATAATTGTTGCCTTATCGAATTCTCCAAAGCTTACAGGACTAATCTGATGAAACTTTTTGCTGTCACACAATACATATGCTTTTTGTGTATGTTTCATGGCACAGCCTTTAATCATAGCTTCATTAATATCCGGTGTTGTAAATCCTGTTTTCTGACTAATTCCATTCGCCCCCCAGAATCCTTTTGTAAAATTATACTTCAGAAGGGCTTCATAAGCCTCATTTCCTACAATCGCTTCTGTTGACGATTTCAGTTCTCCTCCAATCAGAATTACTCGAAATCCATTCTCTCCCAGTTTTAATGCGTGGGAAACTGCATTTGTTACAAAAACCGCCGTTCTCTCCGTCAGAAAAGGAATCATGTACCCGGTAGTCGTTCCTGCATCCAGATAAACGAAATCATCCGGTTCTACCAGATCTGCCGCATATCTGGCAATTCTCATTTTTTCCTCACAACTTTGCTCTTTTCGAAGAGCAACACCTTCCTCTTTACTGTTGATTATGGATTCATTTTGGACAGCTCCTCCAAAAACTTTCAGCAAATCTCCTTTTTGATGAAGCACATTCAAATCTCTTCGTATCGTAGATTCCGATGCACCAAACCTTTCTTTTAGTTCCTGTACTGTTACACTGCCTTTCACTGCCAATAAATTCAGTATTTCTTTCTGTCTCGTTTCTGTTAACATGCCCTTATTTCCTCTCTGACTCTTTTCCATCTTTTCTGAATCTATTGTCTATTCTACAATGAAATGCTGTTTCCGACAACACCCTTGCCAAAAGAATCTACTCTGCTATTTTTTTCTTCAAAAGTCCAAGCAAAACAGCTCCTGTCACTGTACCAATCACTAATGATACTATATACATCACCGTATTTCCTACAACCGGGAATACAAAAATTCCGCCGTGAGGCGCCATTAATGTACATCCAAATGCCATGGATAATGCACCCGATACTGCTGCCCCAATTACACAGGACGGAAGTACATGCAGTGGGTCTGATGCCGCAAATGGAATTGCGCCTTCTGTGATAAATGCCAGCCCCATAATAAAGTTTACCGGTCCGGATTCTCTTTCTTCTTTAGTAAATTTATTCTTAAACAATAATGTTGCAAGTGCGATTGCACATGGCGGAACCATTCCTCCAATCATAACAGCCGCCATAATATCGTAATTTCCTGCTGCAATGGATGCAGTTCCAAATACATATGCTGCCTTATTAAATGGTCCCCCCATATCAATAGACATCATACCTGCTACGATGATTCCCAGCAGAATCTTACTGCTTCCACTCATATTCGTCAAAGACGTATTTAAAGCTGTATTTAATGCACCGATTGGCGGTTCTATCACGAACATCATCAAAAGCCCCATAATCATAATTCCAAACAGCGGATACAGCAATACAGGAGCAATTTTTTCAATCGCCTGTGGAAGTTTATTGAAGATTTTTCTAAGAAGTAACACTAAATATCCCGCAATAAATCCTGCAAGCAGCGCACCTAAAAATCCTGATTTTCCATTTGCCGCCATCATACCACCTACGAAACCTACGGCAAGCCCTGGTCTGTCACTGATTCCCATTGCAATAAATCCTGCAAGAATCGGAAGCATAAATCCAAACGCAACATCTCCAATTCCCTTTAACGCAGCTGCCACCGGCGTAATTGATCCAAATCCTGCTCTCGCTTCTCCAGACAGACTATGAATATCCACACTAAATCCATCAATCAAAAATGCGAGTGCAATCAAAATTCCTCCGCCTACAACAAATGGAAGCATATGGGATACACCATTCATCAACTGCATATAGATTTTGTGTGCCGTACCATTTGAACTTTGAATTTCTCTGGCAGCTTGCGGATTATCAGCCTGGTAAACTGCAGCTTCCCCTTTTATTGCACGCTCAATCAGCTGGTCTGCCTTACTAATTCCATCTGATACCTGACATTCAATCAATTTCTTTCCATGAAAACGCTCCATAGGAACCTTTGCATCTGCCGCTACAATAATGCAGTCTGCTTCTTCAATCTCCGTCTCTGTCAGAACATTTTTAGCTCCTCCGGAACCTCGCGTTTCTACTTTAATAAAACAATTCTTTGCTTTTGCTGCTTTTTCCAGCCCTTCTGCTGCCATATACGTATGAGCAATTCCAGTCGGGCAGGATGTAACCGCCAAAATACGGCATGCTTTTTCATTTCCTTTATCTTCTGTCTGTGCCGCAAGCTTTTCATCTAAATCCGGCTTTTCCATGTCAGCCTTATCAATATATTGAAGAAATTCTTCCACAGAAGACGCATTCTTTAATTTTTCCACAAACTTTTCATCCATTAGAAGTACAGATAGCTTACTAAGAACATCCAGATGAATATTGTCCTCTGTATTGGGTGCCGCAATCAGGAAAATTAAATGAACCGGCTGTCCGTCCAGAGCATCAAACTCAACTCCATCTTTTACTACCATTGCAGCCAGTCCCGGTTTAATGACAGCATCACATTTTCCATGTGGGATTGCAATCCCTTCTCCGATTCCAGTCGTACTTTCCTCTTCCCTTAAATAAACCTACTTCTTATAAGCTTCTTTGTCACGGATTTTTCCACTCTCTGCCATCAAATCAATAACTGCATCTAACGCTTCTTTTTTAGAACCAGGTGTTCCATTCAAACAAATACTTCTCTTATCAATCAAATCTGTAATACGCATAACTGTTCCCCTTTCTCTCTTATTTTTTTCAGACATTCAATGAATCATATAATCTCTGAATTTCTTCTTTTGTCGCTAAGACCTCTGAAAATGCGCTTGCACTTCCGGCAGAAACCCCCATTTTAAAAGCGTGGGAATATTCATGCTTCTCCATCCATCCGGCAATGAATCCTGCTACCATTGAATCGCCCGCACCAACTGCATTCACAAGTGTTCCTTCCGGCGCCGAAAGCGTATGCACCTGATGATTTCCGTCTAAAAGTACGGCCCCTTCACCTGCCATCGACACCAGTACATTTATCGCTCCCATTTCTTGTAACTTTTCTGCATATGGCACAACATCTTCTCTGGTTTTCAGCTCCACACCAAAGATTTCTCCCAGTTCATGATTATTCGGCTTAATCAGGAACGGACGATATTCCAAAACATTCATCAGTAAATCCTTTGTACCATCTACAACAACTAGAATTCCCTTTTCACTCAATCTCGCTATAATATCTCTGTAAATCGAATCCGGCATACTCTCTGGTACACTTCCTGCCAATACCAGAACGTCCTTTTCTTTCAGTTGTTCCAGCTTCTTAAAAAGTTCGTCTACTGCTTCTTTTTGGATAACCGGTCCTTTTCCATTAATCTCTGTTCCATCAAAATCCTTCATTTTAATGTTGATTCTTGATATTCCGTCCTGAATCTGGATGAAATCAGAGTGAATTCCCAGTTCGTCTGCTCTACGCCTAATTTCTTCTCCTGTAAAACCTGCCACAAACCCAAGTGCTGTATTCTCAACTCCCAGATTTTGAAGTACAGTCGATACATTCAAACCTTTTCCTCCCGGCAGCATCTGTTCTGACAGGGTTCGGTTTGTCTTTCCAAGCTGAAAATCATCTACTGTTATAATGTAATCCAATGATGGATTAAATGTAACTGTATAAATCATTTTCATTTACCTCCTCCGTTCTTATATTTGCATTATATAATCACTTTCAGTCATAATCAATTAATTTATTTTACAATTTTTGTCTTTATTTCTTGTACAATTTTCATAATAATTCATTTTCATTCATTATCAATCATCAAATTTATTCAAAACCAATATTCTCTTTTCTCCTATATAAAACAAACCCTCCAAACCGAGTATTTCATACCACAGTTTGGAGGGTTCCGTAATTTTCTTATATTATCCCTTTAGTGCCCCAATCATAACGCCTTTTTCAAAGTGTTTTTGTACAAACGGATATACACACAAAATCGGCACCGTAGCCACGATAATCATCGCATATTTCACCTGTTCTGCAAAAGACTGTGCATATCCTCCCTGCATACCACTTCCTCCTTCAAATGCTTCATTCATAAGAAGGATTCTTCGAAGTACAATCTGAAGAGGGTCATTAGCAGAATTATTGTTATAAAGCAGTGGATTAAAGAAATCATTCCAATGTCCAACTGCATAATATAAAACCAAAACTGCAATTACAGCTTTTGAAAGTGGAATTACAATTGTCCAGAAATACTGAAAATGTGTACATCCATCCAGCAGAGCTGCTTCATATAACTCATTTGGGACTGAATTTTCAATAAATGTACGGGCAATGATCAAGTTATAAACATTTAAGGCTCCAAAAATAATCAGAATCAATTTTGTACTAATTAAATTTAAACTGCTGACAGTCATATACGTAGGAACCAAACCGCCGTTGAAGAACATTGTAAATACAAAATATAACATCACAACATTCCGGGCTTTAAATTTCTTTCTGGAAAGCGCGTATGCTGCCGGCATTGTTACCACCATATTCAAAGCTGTACCTGCTGCCACATAGAGAATCGTATTCCGATATCCAATCCAGATACGGGAATCTTGAAGAATCTGCTGATAACCGTAAAAGCGGATATCTTTCGGAAACAGTGTTATTAACCCCTTACTTACCAAATCGGAATTACTGATTGATGCGATAATAATG
>CASERA010000207.1 GCA_949290175.1 uncultured Ruminococcus sp. | reverse complement strand
ACCGGCCGACGACCTGACAGACCCGGCTCCGGCAACAACATTTGCCCACCTGGATGCGACAACCGTACTTTCCAGAAAGATTGTAGAGCAAGGTATTTATCCGGCAGTGGATCCGCTGGAATCCAGTTCCCGAATTCTGGAAGCTGATGTGGTGGGAGAAGAACATTACGAAGTGGCAAACCAGGTAATCGCAATACTTCAGAAATATAAAGAACTGCAGGATATCATTGCAATTCTCGGTATGGAGGAGCTGTCCGACGAGGATAAAGCTACTGTTATGCGTGCAAGAAAGATTCAGAGATTCCTGTCTCAGCCTTTCTTTGTAGCGGAAACATTCACGGGTATTCCGGGAAAATATGTTCCTCTGAAAGAAACAATCCGTGGATTCAAGATGATTATTGATGGTGAGATGGATGAATATCCGGAATCTGCATTTTTCAATGTCGGAACTATTGATGATGTCATTGCAAAAGCAAAGGCTGAAACAGCTGCAGAATAGGGGTGTGCCGTATGGATACATTTGGTCTGAAAATTATAGCCAGTGACGGAGTGTTTTATGAAGGACGCTGTCGGAAGCTGGTAATCCCTGCGGCAGACGGTGAAAAAGGAATTATGGCAAACCATGAAAATATGGTAATTGCTATTGTTATTGGAACCGCAAGGATGGAAATAGAAGAAGGAAAATGGGTAGATATTGCTCTCGGAAGAGGATTTGCAGAAGTTGTTAACAATCGAGTGACTCTGCTTGTTGATACGGCAGAGAAACCGGAAGAGATTGACGTGCGCCATGCAAAAGAGCAAAAAGAGCGTGCTGAGGAAAAGCTGCGTCAGAAACAGAGTATCCAGGAGTATTATCACACTCAGGCTTCTCTGGCAAGAGCGATGAACCGTTTGAAAGTATCACAGGGAAAACGCTGGAATTTATAGATTGACAGAAGAAAAAGGACCGCTTTCAAAATCGGATATGAATCCGGATGGAGGCGGTTCTTTTAATGTCTTGCATTTTAAATAAGATTATACTAAAATAACTATATCTGCTTATATGTGAGCCGAAAGTGATTTAAATGTTCAGGTGCGGCGTGCAGGCTGCCGGTGCACTGGCATATCGGGGGAGAAGATCCATGAGTGAAAATTATAAACAACGCTCGATTATAGAGATTATGAATGATGTACTGAGTACGGTTCGGGATTACTATGATTCAGAGTATGTCTATTA
Source organism: uncultured Ruminococcus sp. (assembly GCA_949290175.1). Taxonomy (GTDB): domain Bacteria; phylum Bacillota; class Clostridia; order Lachnospirales; family Lachnospiraceae; genus Mediterraneibacter. The sequence continues at coordinate 19,474 of CASERA010000207.1, read as the reverse complement.
TATTGAAAGAGATGAAGACGAGATTCTTACCATTTACGAATGGTGTGCTGAGAATATTCCATGGCAAAGAGATAAGATTAAACTTCTTGAGAAAAATCAGTGGCCAAAATGGATACGTCAGGAGATTACAGATACAACAGAAGCGGATTACAGTGTGTTCCGGCCGATGGAAGATGGTGTAGTTTCTGTTTTGGCAGCGGTGGGAGTCCATAGAGGAGGATGCGAGATTTCTTATATGAGAGCTCTGCTTCCATATATTTCACAATCTATTGTTTTGCAGAAGGTGCAGAAGCAGCAGGAATATCTGAGTTATCACGATGATTTGACAGGACTTCTGAATAGGAATAGTTTCGTAAAATATCTTACAGATGTTCAAAAAAAACAATTAAAGTCTTTAGGAGCAGTTTCTGTTGATATCAATGGATTGAAGAATTTTAATAAAGAATTCGGCCGTGAATATGGCGATGAAGTGGTGATTCGCGTCGGTGAGGTATTGGAAGAGTATTTCCGCAGTTCGATGGTATTCCGTCTGACAGGCGATGAGTATCTGGTAGTCATAGAAGACACTTCTTATGATGAATTTATTAAGAGTGTGAATGCGACACATTATAAGCTGGATAATATCAGCCTGGGCCTTGTGACAATGGGATATGCCTGGGAAAAAGTTGATATTGATGTAGACCATCTGATAGCCCGTGCCGAAGGTATGATGCGGGAAGAGAAACAAAAATATTACAAGAATCTGAAAAAGGGACATCATGAACCAATTATCAAGCAGGATTTGCTGGATGATATTAAGAATGGAAACTTTATTGTTTGCTTAGTCCCGAAAATGGATTCTGACACAGAAGAAGTGATTGGAGCGGAAGCAGTAGTGCGTTACCATCATAAAGATTTGGGAATTATGAATCCCGGAAAATATATTACACTTTTGGAGGAGACAAAGCTGTCCCACTATCTGGATTTGTATGTATTTGAAGAAGTGTGCAGGACTCTTAGAAAATGGGAAATGGAAGATTTGTCCATGATTCCGATTTCTGTGAATTTTGCCGGTGCAACTCTGCGTCAGGTAGATGTTGCGGAGAAAATGATGGGATTGATTGAGCGCTATCATGTTTCCTGTGAATATTTGGAAGTGGAAGTATCAGAGTCTTATAATGATATGAATCAGGAGATGCTTGCTGAGACAAGCAATAAGATTCGTAAGGCAAATGTCCGTGTGATTTTAGATCATTTCGGAGCAAAAGAATCTACTGTGTCAATTTTATCTATTATGGAATTTGATGGATTGAAGGTGGACAAGAGCATTGTCGCCAATATTGTGGGCAACAGACGAAGTCAAATTGTGGCAAAAGCTGTGACGGATATCTGCCGTCAACTGGGAGTACCTGTATCGGCCGGTGGAGTTGAAACAAGAGATCAGTTGAATGTCCTGAAGGAATTGGGATGCAGTTGTGTACAGGGAAGCCTGTTCAATAAACCGATTACTATTGATACGTTTGAAGTACGATATCTGAAGGATTAGGAAGACGATGATACGGACATGGATTGCAGATATCACGCCCTTATATGATGAAGAGTGTTATGACAGACTCTATGAAAAGCTTCCACAGTTTCGCAGGGAAAAAGCGGATAATTTGAAGTTTCAGAAGGACAAAGCCCAGAGTGCAGGGGTATGGATACTGTTAGAAAAGATAAGAAATCAATATGGAATATCAGAGAATGCAGTTTATAATCTGTCACATTCAGGAGATTATGTAATTTGTTCGATTGATATGGACGGACAGGAAGGAATTCAGGTCGGTTGTGATATCGAGAAGATTGGAAAATCAAATCTGAAAGTAGCGGAACGTTTTTTCTGCAGGGAAGAATATGAGGACATCAGAAGGCAGGATACGGACAAGAAGCAGGCTGAATGTTTTTGTAGATACTGGGTATTGAAAGAGAGTTTTATAAAAGCGGTGAGACGAGGGATGGCATTAGAATTGTCCTCTTTCGAGATTCAACTTTCTAATCCTCCAGTGCTGATCAGACAGCCAAAGGAATACCCGGATACTTATTACTATCGGGAATATCAACTGGAAGGGATACCGTATCGGATTGCAGTTTGTTCGAATCATCCGGCAATAGATTCTAAAATACAAATGGAGTTGAAATTAACATGAGAAGAATGAGCAGAAAAGCGAAAAGAATACTGATAATGGGAATTATCATCGGAGCAGTGGCAGGAATTCTGATTACATTCCTGGCGGCAAATAGTAAGATGCATCAGAAAAATGATGAAATGGAGGCTGCCAGGACAGCATATGAGAAAGAGAATGAAGATTTGAAGGCTCAGCTGGAAGAAGCGCAGAATGCTGAAAAAGATGACAATATCCAGTCAGATGAGTGGAACCTTTTGCTGATAAATGAAGAATACCCGTTGGATCCAGCTTATACACCGGAGCTGACGGCAATTGATGACACCAATTCGGTTGATTCCAGAATTGCAGAATCAGTGAATAAGATGTTAAGCGATGCCGAGGCAGCCGGACTGAGTATGCGTGTCCTTTCTTCTTATCGTTCTTATGATGATCAGAAGACTGTGTTTAACGATACGATGCAGACCTGGCTGAATCAGGGGTATTCCTATGTAGATGCCTATAATGAGACAAAGAAGTCAGTAGCAGTTCCGGGAATCAGTGAGCATGCAGCAGGATTGGCTTTGGACATTGTATCCACACAATACGAGGAGCTGGACGAGGCACAGGCAGATACAGATGAGCAAAAATGGCTGATGGAAAATTGTCAGAACTATGGATTTATTTTAAGATATCCAGAGAATAAAACAGATATAACGAAGATTGTATATGAACCATGGCATTACCGCTATGTGGGAGAGGAAGCGGCAAAAACAATTATGGAACAGGGAATTACTCTGGAAGAGTATCTGGAGCAGCAATAAATATTTCAGAATAGAACTGAATAAGAGACAGGAAAGAGTTTCTGTATTTGGAAATAAAATCCAGATGCAGAAACTCTTTTATTTTCAGATAAAGTTGTTCTTGTTGCGGATTTTGTCGAAAAAAAGAGTTTTATAATTGACTGGAAAATATGGATTTGCTAAAATGAAAAAAGGGAAAATGATAGGTTTATGAAGAAATGAAAGAGTTTCTAAAAGGAATATCTATCTGTCAGAGTATAAAAATCAATGAGGAGGAGAATGATGGAAGATCTTACATTTGGAGAACAAGTCAAAATTATTTTAGGCCGTAAGGGCATGACGATTAAAGAACTGGCAGAGATTATTGAAGAACAGACTGGAAAAAAGATGTCCAGGCAGAATTTGACACAGCGGCTGGGGAGAGATAATTTTCAGGAGCAGGATATGCGTATGATTGCTTCTATTCTGGAATGTCCTTTTCAGTTAAGCATTTTGGGGAATGAGACTGCACAGCAGTCTTCGGCAGAAAACCAGGTGTCAGAAAATATCTGGAAAAATATAGAAGGTACCAAGAAAGAGATGTTTAATACAGAGCCTGTAATGGAGCAGATGCAGATGGAACTTCCACTGGAAGAGATGCAGTTCCATAGTTCGGGAGCAGATCAGGCAGAAGACGAGAGAGAGATTACAATTGGAGAGCTTTATGATATCCATGAAAAACTGGATAAGCTGGAAGAGAATGTTCGTGAAGAAGAGGTTGACCCGGTAAAATCAGTTGGAGAAAGTCGTCAAGAGGATAAGGCCGAGAAGCGGGATTTTTTCCGTACAGGCGGACTTTTCCTGAGAAGGAGAGGAAAAGCTGAAAAAGAAGTACATGCAAACGAAAAAAAAGAAGTACATACAGACGAAACAACTGGACAGCAGGCAGAAACTCCGGAGATAAAAAGTGCATGGCAGCCGGTAGTCAGACCAAATGATGCAGAAGAAGATTTGTCACTGGGAGAATTGAATCCTTATACAGGTCATGAATATCAGTCAAACAGTGTACGTATGCATCCTACCAGGATCGGATATGTGCAGGTTTATGACAGAGCAGAGCATAAGTGGACAGATATGACGGAATGGGCATTTCTGGGCTATCAGGAGCGTAAGAGGGCACTTTTGGGCAGGGAATACGAACCACCGATTTATCTGGATTGACGGAAGTGTTTGAATATTTAGGATGAAGGGGACTGTTAAAACAGCCCCTTTGTTGTATTTGCGGAAAGAGAAAGGAAGTGCGGTATTATGGAGTGGCGTACATTGCTGTCGGAAAAGCGAATGCGGGGAGGCTCCAAAAAACAGAATCAGGAGCGTATGGATTTACGAAGCGAATTTGAAAAAGATTATCATAGAATCATTGGCAGTGCTTCGTTTCGAAGATTACAGGATAAGACGCAGGTATTTCCTCTGGATAAAAGCGATTTTATCAGAACCAGGATGACTCATTCTTTGGAAGTATCTTCACTTGCAAAATCGCTGGGACAAAATATTGGAGAAAAGATTTTGGAGGAGGGCAAAGATTCGGAATTCACCTCAAAAATGAAGGAAGATATTTCTCATATATTGCAATGTGCAGGGTTAATTCATGATATTGGCAATCCTCCTTTTGGGCATTTCGGCGAGACAGCAATTCGGGATTGGTTTAAAAGAAACTTACCGGAAATGGTTTTTAAGGGCCAGCCGGCAGAAAAACTCCTGACCTGTCAGATGAAGGAAGATTTTTATCACTTTGAAGGAAATGCACAGGCACTGCGTCTGGTAACAAAGCTGCACTATCTTGTAGACGAATATGGTATGAATTTGACGTATGCACTTCTGAATACAATTGTGAAATATCCGGTTCCATCTACCGGAATTGATACGGAATCTGGAAATATCAAAGAGAAAAAGATGGGATACTATTTTGCGGATTACGAGATATTCCGGGAAATTTCAGAAGAAACAGGGGCTGGAGACTGCCGTCATCCTCTGACATACATTCTGGAAGCAGCGGATGATTTGGCGTATAAAACAGCTGATATTGAAGATGCGTTTGTCAAAGGCTTTATTTCCTATCATATGTTGAAGGAAGAACTGGAGATGCTTCAGAAGGAGTATCCGGATGCGGAATTCAATGGAGCAGAGAGACTAAAAAAACTGTATCAGAGAGGTGTAGAAAAAAGTGTGCAGAATCCCGAATCTTATGCAGTTAAAAATTGGATTGTACGGGCGCAGGGATTTTTGATTAGCTGTGCAACTTCAGGATTTATAGAGCATTATGATGAAATTATGGCAGGGACATTCGAGAAAGATATTTTTTATGGTACATTTGGAGAAAAGCTGATGGGGCTTTTAGGAGATATGGCGTATCGTTATGTATTTTCATCCAAAGAAATCTATAAAATGGAAGTTACAGAGTCTGTTATTTTAAACTTTCTGATGGATAAGCTGGTCAGTGCAGTGCTTTATTATGATACGGACAAAGAGCAGAATTCTATTAACAGCAGGATAGTTTCCTTTATTTCAGATAACTATAAGAATGCATACCGCCATCAGTCTGAAGGAAAATCAGAGGCGGAGAAACTGTATCTCCGCCTGCTGTTAGTTACAGATTATGTCTGTGGAATGACAGACAGTTATGCAAAACGTCTGTACCAGGAAATGAACGGTATTATTTAAGCCATCGGCACCAATGGCCGAAATCTTCCTCGTTATTACATTCTTCCTGGGACAGATTGAGAACAGGTGTATATTCTCTTGTGAACTGCGGAAATCCAAACAGTTCAGCAGCACGGGCTTCTCGTGAATCATAGATTCCCGGAACCCCAAGCCAGTACTCTCCATCTTCTTCTACAAGGAGCAGGTGATTATAATTATGATAGCCGTGAAGAAGAAAGCTGTTGTTGGCCAGAGACCAGAAACGTTTTGGAAGAGATGAAATCTCAGAACGTTGTATTTTCCGTGCCTGAGGTGTGGGGGTATCTTCTTCCTGGCAGGAAGAAGATACAACTTCCTGTTCGGCAGGTACGGTGTCGGTTTCGGATTCAGTTATAAGGTTTACTTCTAACTCTGACTGGGGTTCAGGTTCTTCAGTTTGTGGAAATTCCTCCGGCTGCTGTGGATAAGTTTCTGTATTTTCCGGCTGACTGTGGATATCTTCCCATTCAGTGAGCATATTGACTGAAAATACAGTGTTAGGAGCAGCGGCAGCATAAATTTGCCCTCCGGAAAGCTTTAAGAGAAATCCGTCCACTTCATTTAATGTACGTTTTTGAGGAAAATCCGTTTCTGAAATAATCAGCCGTGCAGAAATGATGTGGTTCTGACAGGGAATATAGGAAAGCGGTTTTTCCAGGATTTTCTGATCTTGAAAAAAGAAAACAGAAAGTATAGCCTTATCCTGATTTTTTACCGGAACCTGCCGGACGGATAATTGCAGGATACAGGATTGATAATGACGAGTCAGTTTAAAAAATCCCACGTTGCGGATTTTTTTATTTTCCTTGTATTCATATAGATAATAAATGCCGGGAGTCATAAAATACCTCTGGTCTTGTCTTGTTTTTAATCTAACTTATTCACAGACACTTTGAAAAAGAACCGAATTGTGATAGATTAGAACAGAAAAGAAAATAATTTTTTGAAAATCAGATGATAAAAAAGAGATGGAGCGGTGAAAGTGCAATGAACCAGGACGAAAAATACATGAAAGAAGCCATCAGGCAGGCAAAAAAAGCATATGCGCTGGAAGAGGTTCCAATAGGATGTGTGATTGTATATCAGGATAAAATTATCGGGCGTGGTTATAACAGAAGGACAGTGGATAAGAACACATTGGCACATGCAGAATTGCAGGCAATCAGGAAAGCCAGCAAAAAAATGAATGACTGGAGACTGGAAGACTGTACGATGTATGTGACTTTGGAGCCTTGTCAAATGTGTTCGGGTGCAATTATACAGGCCCGGATCAAGCGGGTTGTAGTAGGATGTATGAATCCGAAAGCAGGGTGTGCAGGCTCTATACTGAATCTTCTGGATATGAAAGAGTTTAATCATCAGGCAGAATTAACAACGGGAATTCTGGAAGAAGAATGCAGCGGGATGATGAAACAGTTTTTTAGAGAACTTAGGGAGCGTCAGAAACAGAAGAAGTTAGAAAGCAGGAATCAGGAGAAAGAAGCAGAAGAGGACTAGGGTGTTTTGGACATGAAAAAAGGAGTCCGGATATGGATTTATCCATATGAGAGCTCCCTTGAAGTGTCTTATTTTACGTGCATTACGCTTCGAATGTATCACCCCAAACGTTACCTCGGTAGTTAACTCAACCCAGGCACCCCTACGGCACCCGAGAGGTTCTGCTTAGTGCTGCTTCGTTCCCGACCTGACACGGTTCACAGATTCCCGTCGCGTAGGACCCAAATCTCAACGCCACTTTCCGAGGGCAGCTTTGCAATTCTACACCCTCCGCGTAATATCACCCCTGCTATAGCGGATTGCAGGTACAAGGTACCGCTAACACCCCGGCTGCACGAGATTTAATTTTACATGGTTTTTGAAAAAATGTCAACGGATATGGGAGGTTTTATGAAAGTTTTATTGACAGCGATTAATGCGAAATATATACATGCAAACCTGGCGGTGTACAGTCTCCGGGCATATGCAAAAAAATACGAAGAAGAAATTGAGATTGCAGAATATACGATTAATCAGACAATAGACGATATTCTTGCAGATATTTTTAAAAAGAAGCCGGATGTACTTTGTTTTTCCTGTTATTTATGGAATATTGTACATGTAGAGCAGCTTCTGACAGAGCTTCATAAAGTTTTGCCGAATATGCAGATATGGCTGGGTGGACCGGAGGTTTCCTACAACGCCGTACAGATGCTTCAGAAATTTCCTCAGGTGACCGGAGTGATGTGTGCAGAAGGAGAAGAAACCTTCCTGGAGCTGATGAAATATTTTCATGAAGAGATTAAAAACTTATCGCAAATTGATGGAATCGCATATAGAAAATCCACAGATGGACAGATTCGGCAAAATCCGATACGTCCTGTAATGGATTTAAGTAAAGTGCCGTTTGTGTATGGACATATTGAAGATTTTAAAAATAAAATTATTTATTATGAAACAAGTCGTGGATGTCCGTTTTCTTGTAGTTATTGCCTTTCTTCAATTGATAAATGTCTCCGTTTCAGAGACTTAGAACTGGTAAAACAGGAACTTCAGTTTTTTATCGACAATGAAGTGCCTCAGGTAAAATTTGTAGACAGGACATTTAACTGCCACCATGACCATGCGATGGAGATATGGACTTATCTGTTGGAGCATGACAGAGGAAAGACGAATTTCCATTTTGAGGTGGCGGCAGACCTGCTTAATGAGAAAGAAATACAGCTGATAGAATCGATGAGACCGGGACTGATTCAGCTGGAGATCGGAATTCAATCTACAAATCCACATACCATAAAGGAAATTCACAGAACAATGGAGTTTGAAGAGGTACAAAGAGTTGTGAGGCGGATTCAGAAAAATGGAAATGTGCATCAGCACCTGGATTTGATTGCAGGGCTTCCGTATGAGGATTACAACAGATTTGCACAGTCTTTCCGGGACGTGTATGCTCTGCATCCGGAACAGCTTCAGCTGGGATTTTTAAAAGTGCTGAAAGGTTCTTACATGCATGAAAAAGCGGAAGAATATGGGCTGGTTTATCAGGACAGGCCGCCTTTTGAAGTTCTTGCAACAAAATGGTTGTCTTATGAGGACATCATTCGCCTAAAAGGCGTGGAAGATATGGTAGAAGTGTATTATAACAGCGGTCAGTTTGTGAATACACTGGCATTACTGGAAGAAACATTTACTGATACATTTGCTTTGTATGAAATGTTGAGTGAATATTATGAAAAAAATAACCTGCATCTTCTGAATCATTCACGAATTACCCGATACGAGATTTTGTTTGCATTTATCAGGGAACATGATGAAAAGAATGTGGAAAAATATCGGCAGATGTTGATATTGGATTTGTATTTACGGGAAAATGTGAAAAAGCGTCCGGAATTTGCAGGAGAGTTAAATCTTACAAAGGAAGAAGCCGCGTACATTTATGAAAAGGAAGCGGCAGAACACCAATATTTAAAAGGATATGAACAGTATGACAAGCGTCAGTTGAGAAAAATGACTCATTTGGAGAGAATTGACGGGAAGTTGATGCTGTTTGATTATAAGAACCGGAATATCCTTACAAATCAGGCGGCAGTGTACATTTTAGAATTGCCTAAGGAGGGAATATGAAAAAAAGAACAAGAGAAATCTTAGATATTTTGGATGAGCAGTATGGACGCGAGTACGTCTGTTATCTGAATTATGAAACACCATGGCAGTTGTTGATTGCGACAATATTAAGTGCACAGTGTACAGATGCAAGGGTGAATATTGTAACAGCAGATTTATTTAAAAAATATGATACACTCGAGAAATTTGCATTTGCAGACTTAAAAGAGCTGGAGCAGGACATCAAACCGACAGGGTTCTATCACAATAAGGCAAAGAATATTATAGCCTGTACAAGGGATTTGGTTACGAAATTCGGAGGAGAGGTGCCGCGAAGCCTGGAAGATTTGACATCTCTGGCGGGAGTAGGAAGAAAGACGGCAAATGTAATCCGTGGAAACATTTATCACGATCCAAGTGTGGTTGTGGATACACATGTAAAGCGTATATCAAAAAGGTTGGGACTGACGAAAAATGAAGATCCGGAAAAGGTGGAGATGGACTTGATGAAGGAATTGCCAAAAGACCACTGGATTCTATATAATATTCAGATTATTACATTTGGGCGCTCCATCTGTACAGCGAGAAGTCCAAAATGTGAGCAGTGCTTCTTGCAAAAATACTGTAAAGAGTTTAAAATGTAACCTAAAATATGGCATAAAGCAGATGTGGAGAGGTGAATAGATTCATGAATTTTTATGATAAAAAAGTCAGAAGAGTAATTTCTATCGGTATTATGGTGATGATTGTGGCAATGGTTGCGACAATGGTTCTTCCGTATCTTGCATAAGGACTTAGTGAAATAAAATGTGACAGATTAAGATGTGGATGGAGTGCGTATATGAAAGTCGGGAATGTATCACAGACAGTTCTGAAACGGTCTGTATTAAAACAACTGCATACAAGAAGAGAAGAAATTCCATTTCCGCCTTCAGTTGAGGAAATGTGTACAGTGATGCACATGGAGTCGGAGCAGGAGGCTGTTTTTGCATCTGCTTCGGTTTTCGGAAGTTCAAAATCAGTGGGAAACTATGCCGTGGTAAAAGCCGTACTGGATTTGGAAACGAGAGGAGCCCATGCAGTTGGGATATCAGTGCAGGTGATTCTTCCGCCGTATGCCTATGAATCAAGATTGAAGGAAATGTTCCGCTGTATGGAAGAAAAATGTGCGCAGCTGAATATCCAGATTACCTGTGCAAAAGCAGAAGTAAGTCCTGCGGTCAGTCAGGCATTTGTGTCAGTTATGGCGGCAGGTGTGCTGGAAAGAAGGAAGTTTATCAGCTGTCAGGGAGCAGAAGCGGGTCAGGATATTGTACTTTGCGGTTATGCAGGTCTGGAAGGAATGCTGAGGATTCTGGACGAACAGGAAGACGAACTTACAAAACGGTTTGTACCGGTATTTATCCGGCAGATGAAAAATCTTCAGAATGAAATGACGTCTATTCAGGCAGTTCGTGCAGCAGCCCGGTCAGGAGTAACAGCGATGCAGCAGATTGGAAGCGGTGGAATTTTTGCAGCACTTTGGGAGATGACAGAGGCGGCAGGGATTGGAATTCAGGTGGACTTATCCAGGATAAGCATTCGTCAGGAAACAGTAGAGGTCTGTGAGTATTATCATTTGAATCCATATCAGATGACATCTGCAGGAAGTATTCTAATGATTACGGAAAAGGGGAATGAATTAGTCCGTATTCTGGAAGAGAGCGGGGCACGAGCCAGTGTGCTTGGGGTTACCACAAGGGGGAATGCCCGGGTAATCACAAGCGGAGAAGAGATGAGATATTTAGACAGACCTCAGCCGGATGAGCTGACGCGTTGGTGGGAACAAAAAACCAGATGTCAATAAAAGGAGGACGATTATGGAGAAGAACAGAAATATCCGAAAGGAAATATTGGATTATATAGAGAAAAACAGCAGAGCAGATCTTGGAGAACTGGCAGTTCTTCTGGGAACGGATGAAGTCACAGTAGCAAATGAGATTGCTGATATGGAAAAAGAAAAGGTGATTTGTGGATATCATACACTGATTGATTGGGATAAAGCAGGGGTAGAGTTGGTAACAGCATTGATTGAAGTGCGTATGACACCACAGAGAAGTCAGGGATTCGACAGAATTGCAGAGCGTATCTGCAACTATCCAGAGGTACATGCCGTGTATCTGATTTCCGGAGGATATGACCTTCTTGTCTCACTGGAAGGTAAGACATTGAAAGAAGTATCCCAGTTTGTATCTGAAAAATTGTCTACACTGGATTCTGTTATCAGTACAGCAACACATTTTATACTGAAGAAATATAAAGACCACGGAACAATTCTTGTTTCTAAGACAGAATCAGAAAGGATGCTGGTGACACCGTGATGAGAAATCCATTATCAAAAAAAATTATAGAAATTCAGCCGTCCGGGATTCGTAAATTTTTCGATGTGGCGAATGAGATGAAAGATGCGATTTCTCTGGGGGTAGGAGAACCGGATTTTGATACACCGTGGAGGATACGCGAGGAAGGAATTTTTTCCCTTGAAAAAGGGCGTACATTTTATACTTCTAATGCCGGGCTGAAAGAACTAAGGGAAGAAATCTGTAAATATCTGGAGAGAAAAATTGGAGTCAGTTATGACCCTATAAAAGAGACTATGGTAACAGTTGGAGGAAGTGAAGCGATTGATGTCGGACTGCGCTGTATGTTGGACCCGGGAGATGAAGTTTTGATTCCGCAGCCGAGTTACGTGTCTTATCTGCCCTGTACAATTATGGCGGATGGTGTGCCGGTCATTATACCTCTTCAGTATGAAAATGAATTTAAATTGACGGTAGAAGATTTGGAGAAGGCAGTTACACCCAAAACAAAAGTGCTTATAATGCCGTTTCCGAATAATCCGACAGGTTCGATTATGACGAGAGAAGATTTGGAGCCGATAGCAGAATTTGTCAAGGAGCATGATTTGTTTGTGCTTTCGGATGAGATTTATTCTGAACTCAGTTATCAGGGAGCTCATGTTTCAATAGCGAGCATTCCGGGGATGCGTGAGCGAACAATTGTAATCAACGGATTTTCTAAAGGATTTGCAATGACCGGATGGCGTCTTGGATATTGCTGCGGACCCCAGGTGATTATCGAGCAGATGGTCAAGCTGCACCAGTTTGCGATTATGTGTGCTCCGACTACCAGTCAGTATGCAGCAGTAGAAGGTCTGCGTCATTGTGAAGCAGAGGTGGAGGAAATGCGTAAAGCCTATAATCAGAGAAGACGTTTCCTGATGCATGAGTTTAAAGAGATGGGGCTGGAATGTTTTGAGCCGTTTGGAGCATTTTATGTATTTCCGAATATCAGTGAATTTGGAATGACTTCCGAAGAATTTGCCACTCGTTTTCTGATGGAAGAAAAAGTTGCGGTAGTTCCGGGAAGTGCATTTGGTGAGTGCGGAGAAGGATTCCTCCGTATTTCCTATGCGTATTCTCTGGAAGACTTGAAAGTGGCACTGGGAAGACTGCGGCATTTTATTGAAAGGCTGAGAAACGAGAGGTAAGATAAATGCTGAATATTGTACTGTATGAGCCGGAAATTCCGGCAAATACCGGAAATATCGGAAGAACCTGTGTGGCAACAAATACACGGCTTCATCTGATAGAGCCGCTTGGATTTAAGTTAAATGAAAAAGCACTGAAGCGTGCAGGAATGGATTACTGGTCAGATTTAGACGTCAGAGTTTATATTGATTTTGATGATTTTATGGAGAAGAATCCGGGAGCCAAAATTTATATGGCAACAACAAAGGCACCGAAAGTATACACAGAAGTTCAGTATGAACCAGACTGTTTTATTATGTTTGGAAAGGAAAGTGCAGGAATTCCGGAAGAGATTCTTGTACAGAATAAAGAAAACTGTGTCAGGATTCCAATGGTCGGGGATATCCGATCTCTGAATTTGGGAAACTCCGTGGCGATTGTTTTGTATGAGGCTCTGCGTCAGCAGAATTTTGCGAATATGAATCTGGAAGGACATCTGCATCATTTGCAGTGGGAAGAATAGATATGTTCTTCATCCATTTCTGATTTAGTAAAATGAGGGTAACTGAAAATGAAAAATAAACCTAAAGTTGCATTTATATGTGTTCATAACTCTTGTCGAAGCCAAATTGCTGAAGCATTAGGAAAATATCTTGCTTCTGATATTTTTGAAAGCTATTCAGCAGGCACAGAAACAAAGCCGCAAATCAATCAAGATGCTGTAAGATTGATGAAAGAAAAGTATCAGATAGATATGGAGCAGACGCAATATTCAAAATTATTATCTGATATCCCACCTGTGGATATTGTTATAACAATGGGATGTAATGTAAATTGTCCCAATCTTCCCTGCAAATATAGAGAAGATTGGGGACTGAACGATCCTACGGGTAAAGATGATGAAGAGTTCTCCAGTGTGATAAATAAAATACATTCAAAAATTATTGAATTATCCAATCATATAAAAAATGATACATTTCTTAATGAGAAATAAATGAATATATAACTGGTTTAGACCGAAACGAGTTGTCACCGACTTTTTTAATCAAATTCTAAAACATCTACAAAAAAGTGCCAGAATCACTTTAAGGCTCCTGACACTTTGGCGGGGGTGTCACTTGTTTCCGCTCAATCTCGTTTTTCAGCATACGCTTCATTTTGTTGCTCATGGTTTCTGTGCTGGTGTCGCTGAAATGGAGGCGCACCGTTCCAGTATGCGGTCATAGATACGAGCGTGGGCCAGATCGGGTGGGTTCTTCAATTCGGCCAACTTCAGGTTGGTGGGAAAGTTCGTCATCAGCACCGGCGCATCCTGGTCAACTAGTGCATTGGCGATACATTAGAAAAAGGACTTGCCGGTTCTGGCTGTATCAGGACAAGGGGTAGTTGGATTGTCAAGTAGACGGTGACGGGCAAAATGATCTGTTTCATATTGTGGCCTCCTTTAATGAATTTACTGTTAAATATTCGTGCAAAGTATTGTTTTCTTCGTGCAAGTGGCATATACTAAAAGTGCCAGCAGAAAGGGGTTGATGATATGGCTGGAAATACCACAAATATCAGTATTCGCATGGACGCGGATTTGAAAGCACAGGCTGACGCTTTGTTTGCGGAACTCGGCATGAATTTGTCTACGGCGTTCAACATCTTTGTGCGCCAGTCGCTTCGTGAGGGCGGCATACCCTTTGACATTAAGCTGGAGCAGCCCAACAAGGAAACAATTGCGGCCATGCTGGAAGCGGAAAGGATTGCGAAAGACCCGTCTGTAAAGGGCTATAATGACCTTGACGAGTTATTCGCAGACCTGAAAAAATGAGGAAAACAAAGTACACAGTCAAGTATACAACCGGCTTTAAAAAGGACTACAAGCGAGCAATCAAGCGCGGCCTGAAAATCGAATTGCTGGAACAGGTCGTGGCGATGCTGGCTATGAACGGACTGCCGCCGTATTGGGGAAACATGTACGGTGGTTTTTCTATGTCCGTTAGACTTCGGGCCCCCGCTCTTTGGGCATGGGGGAACGGGCTTTCTTGTATATATTATAATAAACTAAAAACTGGAAAATGTAACATATTTATAAAAATATTGGGAAAATAATTTATATTTTGAACAATATATTGCTTTATTGTATAATGAAAGTGAGTTCGCTTATAATAAATACATAATACAGGGTGTGCAGGTAATAAATGGCACACAGGGAGGAGATTTTGCCTGGCGAAGGATATAAAGACAGGAAGGCGGTGAAACAGATATGGTTGAAGATACCATTCAGGCAATTCGCGAGACTGAGGCGAAGGCAGATGCAATTGTGAACGAGGCTGAAATAAAAAGCCGTAAAATTCTCGAAGATGCCCGGCAGGAAGCAGAGCATATTATGGAAATGGAAATGCAGCGGTGCCGGAGTTTCTCACAGGAAGAGATGGAGAAAGCCAGAGAAGAGGAAAAAAGTGTTCGTGATACAGCGGCACTTACTGTGGAAAAAGAAGTCCGTGCATTGAAGGAACTGGCTTTAAGAAAAGAGACAGAAGCCGTCAATGCGGTGATTTCACAGCTGATTTAGAGAAGCAGATAAAAAAGAAAGAAGGAGGGAAAGCATTATGGCGGTATTGCAGATGCAAAGAATTAGTATCTGCGCCTTGAAAAAAGACCGGAAAGCGATTTTGGAAAAGGTTCAGCATATGGGTGTTATGGAAATCAACCATGTGCTGGAAGAAGATGAAGATTTCCGCAGGATGGATACGGCAGGCGACCGGCTGGATTTTGAGAAAGCAGCATCATCTGCGGATCAGGCTTTGGATGTTCTGGAAAAATATGTACCTGAAAAACAGTCTCTGTTGTCGGCTTTAGAAGGAAAGAAACTGATAGCCGGCAGGGAATATCAGGACGTTTCGGAGCGAAAGGCTGCTCTTTTGCATACAGTAAACCGGATTCTCTCATTGAATAAGGAAACCGCAGAGCAGAGAGCTGAAATCCTGAAGATGGAGAACAGCATAGAAAGTCTGACACCGTGGCTGTCTTTGAAAGTTCCGATGAATTATGAAGGAACAGTCTATACATCCATGTTAATTGGAACAATGCCATTGGCATCCCTTGAGGAGATTTATCAGATAATCGCCGAAGATGTTCCGGAAATAGATGGTGCTGATGTGAATATCATCTATTCTGACCAGAATACAGTTTATCTGATCGTATTTTGTTTGAAGCGAGATATGGCGAAATTGGAACAAGTTTTGAGAGGCCGTGGATTTGCAAGACCATCACTGGTTTGTGAGAAGGCGCCTGTCCAGATGAAGAAGGAGCTGGAGGAGCGTATTTCAAAGCATAACAGCAGAATCAAGGAAATTGAGCAGGAAATATGCAGTTATGAAAAAGAGCGTGACGCGATCCGGATCCTGGCAGATTATTACCGGATTCGGGCAGAAAAGTATGAAGTGCTGGGGCAGCTTCCGCAGTCAGAGCGTACATTTATAATCAGCGGATATATTACGGAAAAGGATGCAGGACGCTTAGAGAAGTGTTTAAGTGACCGGTTCGAATGTGTGATAGATATTGAAGAATTAAAAGAAGATGAGGAGCCGCCGGTAATTTTGAAGAATAATCCGTTTTCAGCGAGTATGGAAGGGATTGTGGAGTCCTTTGGGCTGCCGCAGAAAGGTGAATTCGATCCCACGACAATTATGTCATTCTTTTATGTATTCTTCTTTGGAATGATGCTTTCTGATGCGGCTTATGGTGCAATTGTGGCAGTTGTCTGCTTTGTACTTTTCAAGAAGTTCCCGCGCATGAGCAATGGAATGAAAAAATCTATTAAATTATTCATGTATTGTGGAATCTCCACTTTAGTATGGGGAATTCTGTTTGGCGGTTACTTTGGAAATATCGTAGATATTGTTTCAGAGAAGTTCTTCGGAACAACGGTAACAGTACCGGCACTTTGGTTTATTCCACTGAATGATCCGATGAAGCTGCTGGTATATTCAATGCTGTTTGGTATCATTCATTTGTTTGTAGGACTTGGTATTAAAGGGTATATGTGCCTGAAAGATGGGAAAGTTATGGACTTCTTCTGTGATGTGGTACTGTGGTTCCTGCTTTTGTCAGGATTGATTCTGATGCTTATTCCAAGTGATATTTTTGCATCTATTGCACAGACACAGATTGTATTTCCGGCAGCACTTAATACCCTGGCAAGAGTATTTGCAATTGCAGGTGCAGTGGGAATTATATTGATGTCAGGACGCTCAAGTAAAAATCCGGGACTTCGGATTGCATTAGGAGCGTATGATTTGTATAACATTACAGGATGGCTGAGTGATGTATTGTCTTATTCCCGGCTTTTGGCACTTGGTCTGGCGACGGGAGTTATCGCATCTGTTATCAATCAGATGGGAAGTATGCTGCCAAATAATATTTTTGGCGTCATTGGATTTATTGTTATCTTTATTGTAGGCCATAGTATGAATCTGGCTATCAATCTACTGGGAGCATATGTGCATACAAACCGTCTTCAGTTTGTAGAATTTTTTGGAAAATTCTATGAAGGAGGAGGAAGACCGTTTCAGCCGTTCCACCCAGAGACGAAATATGTAGATATTAAGGAGGAAACTTTATCATGAGTGAATTTGGAATCGTATTTGCATTACTTGGTGCAGCAACAGCAGTATTACTTGCAGGTGCAGGATCTGCGATTGGAGTAGGGATTGCCGGGCAGGCGGCAGCAGGAGTTGTAACAGAGGACCCAAGCAAATTTGCAAAAGTTTTGATTATGCAGCTGCTTCCGGGTACACAGGGACTTTATGGTCTTCTGGTTGGTTTTATTACATTGTCTAAAATTGGTCTGTTAGGCGGTAAAGTTGCAGAAGTGGATATAGCAACAGGTCTTTTGATTCTGGCAGCATGCCTTCCGGTTGGAATTGTAGGTTTGATTTCCGGAAAATCCCAGGGAAAAACATCTGCGGCAGCAATTGGAATCGTTGCAAAGAAACCGGATCAGTTCGGTAAAGCGATGCTGTTCCCGGCGATGGTTGAGACCTATGCTATCCTTGCACTTTTGATTTCTTTCCTGGCGGTTAATGCAATTCAGGTTTAGGTGGAAGAACTGTAGTGAAATGAAAAGAAGGAGAGCGTAGGATGAGTGGATTAGATAATATGAAACGTTGTATCCTGGATGAAGCGAACCACTCGGCAGAAGGACAGATTGCAAAGGCTCAGGCTCAGGCGGAGGATATTCTCAGAGAAGCCAGAGAGAAAGCGCATGCAGAAGCTGAGAGAATCTCCCTTAAATCCCGTGAAGATGCAGTACAGTATGCGGAGAAAGTTGCTTCTTCCTGTGAAATGGAGAGAAAGCAGGCAATCCTAAAAGCGAAGCAGGAAGTAATCAGGGAAGTTCTGGACAAAGCCTATGAATCGGTAATGAATCTGGATACAAACAGTTACTTTGATATGATTCGTAATATGCTTCGGAAACATGTCCTTTCTCAGAAAGGGAATATTTATTTTTCAGCAGCAGATATGAGAAGAATGCCGGAAGGATTTCAGGAAGAGATATGCAGAATTGCTGAGGAAAAGGGCGGAGAGCTGACGATTATAACTGAAGAAAGAGAAATTGGAGGCGGATTCATTCTGGCGTACGGTAAAGTTGAAGAAAACTGTACAATCAAGGCATTGTTCCACGCAAAGAGAGATGAATTATCAGACAAAGTGAATGAAGTATTATTTATCTAGAGCGTAACCAATCCTCCAGATTTATGGAGGGAAGCAATAAGGAGGGATTAGTCTTGCATGATTTAGAATATACTTATGCGGTTGCGCGCATACGGGCGTTAGAGGGCTCTTTACTTTCCCAGTCATCGATTGAGCAGCTGATGGCATGCCAAAATGAGCGGCAGTGTCTTCAGTTTCTAAGTGAAAAAGGCTGGGGAGACGGGGCTGGAACAGCGGATACAGAAGAAATCCTGAGAAAGGAAGAGGAGAAAATCTGGGAAGTGATTCAAGATGTAGCACCGGATATGTCAGTATTTGATGTCCTTTCTTATTCGAAGGTATTTCACAATCTGAAAGCAGCGATAAAAATTGTGTGTACGGATGCCGGCAGCAGGAATGTTTTTTATGATGACTGTCAGATTCCGGGGGATGAGATGCTCCGGATTGTGCAGAATAAAGAATTTCGGCGTTTGCCGGACAACATGGTATCAGCAGCTGAAGAAGCCTATGATACTTTGCTGCATACAGGAGATGGACAGTTGTGTGACGTTATTATAGATAGAGCAGCATTGGATGCAATTTATGAAGCAGGGAAAAATGCACAGGATGAAATTATACGCAATTATGCAGAATCCACTGTTGCGATTGCAGATATTAAAATTGCAGTCCGATGTCAGAAGACCGGAAAGAGTATTGACTTTATGAAACGTGCCATGGCAGAATGTGGCACATTAAGTGTAGATTATCTGGCAAAAGCTGCGGTAAGCGGTATGGATGCAATCCGGGATTATCTGTCAGGGACTGAATATGCGGAAGGTGCCCAGGCACTGGAGGAATCTCCGTCGGCATTTGAACGCTGGTGTGATAATCGCATGATAGAAATAATGAAACCGCAAAAATATCGTGCATTTTCCGTAGGGCCATTAGTAGCGTATATACTGGCAAGGGAAAATGAGATAAAGACAGTTCGGATTATTCTGACCGGAAAGCAGAATGGTTTTCCGGAAGAGGCGATTCGGGAAAGGATA
This sequence comes from uncultured Ruminococcus sp., assembly GCA_949290175.1. GTDB lineage: Bacteria > Bacillota > Clostridia > Lachnospirales > Lachnospiraceae > Mediterraneibacter. The sequence goes on along the minus strand of CASERA010000207.1, from coordinate 14 downwards.
AGGGAGATGTATGT
>CASERA010000206.1 GCA_949290175.1 uncultured Ruminococcus sp. | reverse complement strand
CACTCCCAAAGTCACTAAAAATACGATTACATTTTTTGGGTCAATTACTTCATCTTTCAGTCCTGCATTCGATGCTGCCGTTCCTGCAAGTTCCAATCCAATCAGAGCCACAACCGGTCCCATCGCGGCTGGCGGCAGTACAACATGAATCCAGTCTGAACCGAATTTATAAATAATCATTGCCAGGACACAACCTATTAATCCAACTACAACAAATCCGCCCAGTGCATATTCATACCCCCACTTACTGATTACAATTCCTGCTGGTGCAAGAAATGCAAAACTGGAACCAAGGTACGCCGGAGCTTTCTTTTTTGTAATCAGAATAAACATCAGTGTACCAATACCGTTCATAAATAATACGACCGCAGGGTTGATTCCAAATACGAACGGCACCAGTACAGATGCCCCGAACATCGCAAACATATGCTGAACGCTCAGAGGAACCAGCATTTTAAACGGTACCTTTTCTTCTACCTGGATAATTTTTTGATTTTCCATCTAAAAGTCCTCCATAATCTCTTCCTTTGAATATTTAGTATTGCCTCCAAATAAGCTCAACTTTTCATATTATAGCAAATTTCCGTAATAATAGGAAGAGGAAATTTACAAAACTTCCTGAAGGACACGCCTTGCATTTCCGGACATGATTTTATCTATCTGACGCTCCGTAATTCCTTCCCGCTTCATACACTCCCAAATAATTTCCATCTCTTCGACCTTAGAAATCCACTGTATCCCCTCTTCTACTTCAAATCCATCAAAGTCGGTTCCAATGGCGGCAATGTCCTCCCCAGCAGTCTGAATCATGTATTTTGCATGACGAGCAATATCCTGAATTTCTGCCTGTTCCCCATTTCTTAAAAATCGGGGATAAAAATTCAAACCTGCCACCCCTCCGTTTTCTGCCAGGGCACACAGCATTTCATCTGTCAGATTCCTGGGATGAGGACATAATGCCCGGGCATTGGAATGAGAAGCAACAATCGGCTTCTTACTAATTTTAATACAGTCCCGGAATCCTCCGTCAGACAAATGGGAAACATCTACTATCATTCCCAGTTCATTCATTCGCTCTACCACTTCCCTGCCAAAAGGTTTCAATCCTTTTTCCATAATCTTCGAATCTGTACTGTTGGGATATCCCATACAGTTTTCATAGTTCCAGGTCAAGGTAATCAAACGAATTTGTTTCCGGTATAATTTCGCCAGCCGTTCCATCTTTCCATTCAGTACACCACCCTCTTCCAGAGTCAACAGTGCAGAAATCTTATTTTTCTGCTCATTCTTGATAAACTCTTTATAAGAACGAATGATTCTCAACATATCTGTCTGCTCTTCTTTCATTCTGTGAATCATCCGAGACACTTTATGATACTGCGCATCCCAATCCCCCTTCGGAACATGAACAAAACAGGCAAAAAACTGAAGAAGCGTCCCTGCCTTTTCCATTCCTTCTATGTCGATACACAAATGGTTTTGTTTCAATGTTTCTTTTCTTTCATTTTTCATTAGCTCACTAATTGTATCGCAGTGCATATCAATGAAATTTCGCATATTTTTCCTCCAATTTTTTTTACGATGTATAAACAGGTATTTTTTTACATATCCTTTAGCCTAAACCATTATTTTTCTACAGCAAATATTTTACATGATACATAAATAGTATTTGAGAAAAGGAGTTTTTATGAAACCTGTAACAACAAAACCCATCATTGGAATTGTAATTTGCGGATTCCTGGAAAACAAACAATTCGTCACAAATACCTATATCCAATCTGTCCGATATGCCGGGGGGATTCCTGTCATCCTGCCTCTGGTACGTTCTGATGAAGTCATGGAGCAATACCTGAATCTCTGCAACGGCTTTCTTTTCTGCGGCGGAGATGATATCACACCACTCTTATTCGGCCAGGAACCCCGTCAGGGCATCGGGAAAACAAATATCACTCTGGATTTATTTCAAATCCGGCTTATGAAACAGGTACTTACTTCCCAAAAACCTGTCCTGTCTATATGCAGGGGAATCCAAATATTCAATGTTGCCTGTGGAGGAACCATTTGCCAGGATGTCCGCCACCAGAGCGGACATCCGTTCAACCACATGCAGGATTCTGTTTCCCGCAGCGATGTCAGCCATTCGATTCTTATAGAACGCAGCTCCCAGCTATACCAGTATCTTGGCAGACATCTAAATGTCAACAGCTTTCATCATCAGACCATCGAAACATTAGGAAAAAATCTGACTATATCTGCACGGGCATCTGATAAAACAATTGAAGCTATCGAGATATCTTCACATCCGTTTGCTATCGGGGTACAATGGCATCCGGAATGTATGTATCGGAATTGTCCGGAAATGCGAGCCCTGTTCCGGGGATTTGTGACGGCTGCGGAAGCATAAGCAGAGGAAACAGGCAACTCTGCTGCAAACAAAAACACCCATCCAAACGGGGTTCCCATTTGGATAGGCATATACTTCAGTTATGACTTATATTTTTAATTCCTGCTCATCATCTGTCCCAGTACTACTCCCGCCAGACAAAATATCACGCTTGCTGTGATATAGATTCCGCCCGTCCAGTATTTTCCACTTTCCAAAAGCTGATATGCTTCCAGCGAAAACGTGGAAAATGTTGTAAACCCACCGCAGACTCCTGTCTTCCAGAAAAGTGTCCATTTTGCATCCAGCTTCTGACTGAGAAATAATCCGGTAATAAATCCGATTAAAACAGCTCCCAAAAAGTTTATACCTAAAGTCAAAAAAGGAAATGTTGACTTGACTGGTATCAGACTTATCAGATAACGGGCAGACGCACCAATCGCACCGCCTGCCGCCACAAGTAATAGATTCATCATACTTTACTTTGCTCCTTTTGAATACTCCTACCACCACTTTCTCTTTTTCCAAATACTGCAATTAGAACGAAAAATATCATCGCCATATGAAATACATCAATATACCTGGGGTCCTGGGACGGATTTGCAAGCAGCAGCACCCCTGTAAGGAGAACAAGCGGCGACATAGAGAGAACTTCTGCTCCCCGCTTTTCTTTTATCAGCAGACATCCTGAAACGACTAGAAGAAACAGTGCAAATCCACCTCTCCAGCACAAGGATGACCAGACTGGAACTCTGTCCGAAAATGCAATCAACATTTCATCTATTGAAGATAAAATATTATGCCTGACCTGTAAACCTGCCAGTCCTGGGTAATTTTCAATTGCAGAACTATACATAGAAACAGGAATCCATTCATAGCCATCTGTAGGAGTCCCCATTTCCCAGATAATACTGGTCATATCAAAATATGCCGTCAGATAAGTGACCGGATGTTTGAAAAGAAATTTTAAATTTAATTTTAAGACAGCCTTCTGCATTTCCAAATCATTCAACTTATAAATATCTTCTCCAATTGCACCCCATGTTCTGGAGATACTGTCTGCATAATATTTGTCATAACACTCCTGCCAACGCTCCAGAGGCATTATCTCTTCCATCACTGCCAGTTCTTCATCCTCGATTATCTCATTGACTGCAACTGCACCAATCATCGCCATCGGCATGCTATATTTCACATAACTTTCATTCGGCACGGCATGTAGTATCTGAAATCCTATCAGATTCACAAGTATAAACTTTCCACATATTGGAGCTAAAATCATAAGAATCATCTGCCAGAACTGCTTTGACCCATATTTCAAAACTGTTTTTATTCCATACACAAGAATCAACAACAGAGATACTGCAACAATCCAATCTCCCATATGACGGATACACGCCACCATACATCCAGTTATGCCAAAGCAAATCCATTTAAAAACTGACAGTCTGAATTTCTCTCGAATACATTCATATAGGAACAAACAGAATAAAAACAACGCTGTATTCCATAAACCATCCTTTTCTATATTTCCAACTGCACGATAGCTGTATATGAAAATCAAACTAAACACCATATATGCAACATCGAGCATTCTATATGGTGTATATCTCTCCAAAAGAGTAACCGCGTATTGATTTGCCATAATCCATAATATTGCCTGAATCAAAATCAGAGGAAACGGATTACCGAAAATTCTTTGAATTACTTTCAAAATATATAAGTAGGTAACAGGATGCCAGTCACTGAAAATATTTTGTGCTACATCATTCCAGTTACTTGCAGAATCACTGGAAAATACTCCCGGATAACAGCCAATTACAAAAAGAAGCGTAACACAAATAATTGGAGTCATTACTGCATAGATTGGAGTTTTTCCAATTTTTTTAAAACTGCCTCTGACTTCATTCTTTTGAAGTGTTCCCAAACGGAGCAGAACAATAAAACATGTACTCATCCCTATCAGAATAAGCAGTCCTTTTACCAGATGCCACACTATTATGTGCATACCTGCTGCCCCATTTCCCTTCAATACTTCTGTGACAGACAGCATACCGATATATACTATTGAAAGTACGGCACTGGTTATCATCCAGCCTCTGCCACAATCTTTCAATTCGGAAATGCGGATTGGATAAGCCAGCTCACAGCAAATCAAGATTACCGCAGGAAATATACATAAATATGTCGCTTCACTAAATAAACTATCCATATTTTCTATTGAAATTGAGTTTGTCCTGCATAATTTACTGCAATATAACTCTTTCCTCTGTTCACTTTAATTTCATTGCCATTATCATCCACAAAACGCAGGCGGGAACTTTCATTATTAGGATCTTTCATCCAGTGAATTTTCTGAACGCCGCCGTTTGATATATAATATCCGGCATAACTCCAGTCACCGTCCCAGTCTACCTCTTTATGGCCCACTTCATCTCTGACAGAAATAGATGTTTCCAGAACAAAAACATTTGTGAAGCCCAGCTGTGCATTCGTATTTCCATCAATATGAGGTGTTCCGTTCATCGATTTCAAATAAGTCTTGCTGGCTTCATCATACGTAAAGGATGTATTGCTGGCTCCAAAATTAATATTTACAGTTGTACAGTCACTTCCTTCCGGTTTTACCTGCTCATTTAGTCCATTGAACTGGAATGCTTCTCTTTTTGTTTCCTCTGTTAAATCCGTACGCTTACCTTCTGCCTGTACCACAGAAGCAAATCTGGTTCCATCAAAATACCCTGTATGCTCCAGAGAATATCCTGCTGCCAGACGATTCTCATCTCTTCCAAACAAACCTCCGGCATTGTTAATTCCATCATACTGATCCAGATTCAATGCCTCCAGATAATCCGCAATACTGTCATCAATGCCCCAATTTACATAAAACGCATCATATCCCTGTGAAAATGCCGGGAAGTAGTAACGACAACTTCTGACGGGACAAATCTGAGGCACTGCCGTGTAGTCTCCATAGATTGCCATCAGTCTTGTTAAATCTCCTTCTACCGGGATTTCATAAATAATATCTGCTTCTGCAATTCCATACTGTGGGCGGGCGGCTTCATGGTTATTTACCATGACGGCTACGGGACGTTTTCCAATCGCTCCATCTGACAAATCGGCAACACCTGTCAGCAGGTTCTCATTTGCCGGAATCTCTTCCTTGACTTCCTCTTCCTTCTCTTTTTCATTATCTGTTGTTCCTGTTACATTCTCTGTTTTCTGCTTCGGCTCTGTCTCTTTCTTCTGACATCCGGCAAAACTAAATGTCATAACAGATGCCATGGCAACTACCATAAATTTCTTCCAATTCATCATTTTTCTTATTCCCTCCTTATCTAATCTGCCTCTTTTTGTTTTTCTATTTTATCATATCTGGTATTATTTGCAAAATCCAGCAGCCACGGATATGTCAGCAGCAGCGGCAGTCCAATCATAAAAATATAAATATAACGCAGCCCGAAGGCAGTCGGGGTTGCAATCATCAGCGTGACCCAATTTCCAATCATCACCAGTAAAGGAATCAAATATACGGATTTCTTTCTTACCCAGCAGAAAATAGCGTCAAACAGCAGAATCCAAATTAGAAGACCCGATGCTGTAAAATCATATTTTCCGTCTAATGCTTCTTGAATGCCATACCCTGCATACTGTTCCACCGGCATATACTGGTAAAGTCCCCAGGTATTCTCCGCCACATATGTTTTTACAAACTCATAATGGGTATCTCCGCCAATATGCCAGAAACCAAAAGTTCCCATCAAATACTGCTCTACATACGTTCCAAAATTGGATTTCAGCATAGAAAACCACGTCTTAAAAAATTCTTCCTTATGGCTGTCCAAAAACTCCGTATCAAATTCAGGTGCCCACTTCAACGGATCTACCAGAAATGGATTGTAATATTCACCATACTTTTCAATCGGCAGCAGCTGATCCAAAAATTCTTTCTCTACATCTGTCATGCTCCCACCTGTTACCACCACTCTTGCCATTTGCTGCAGCGGAATTCCAACAGATTCCACAAATAGATTTTCTGCGGAAAATACATACTGATACACCGGACCGGTAATGACATAAACCAAAAGAATACTGACTGCCGATGTAATCAATACCTTCTTTATCTGCTTCCGATAAAGGCTCAAAAGGCAGATGCTGATGAGAAGTACAACATAGATTCCATTATTTCGCAATAAAGAAACCAGAATCACCAGCCCTCCATAATACAGCAGGTTCCTCTTTTCCAGAAAAGATTCCCGATTTACTGCCACATGGTCATATAAAAACAGCCCCAGAAGCAGCAAAGCTCCACTGAACCATGGATCTTTCCACATGACAATCGCATAATTTCCAAACACTGGAGCTGCCACGAAAAATGCAATTGCAAGATAAATTCCTGTTTTCCATATCCCTTTCGCATGCAGCCATTCCAGAAAATATCCCAAGAGTAATGCCATAGTCACCAACTGTAACATCGAATACAGCGCAATGCCAATATTCAGATTTCCCAGACAGGCGCCCACAAACATACAGGCGCCTACAATCAGAGAATAAAATACCGGAAAATGATTGTCCCACGGCAGTTCTCCTACAACCATTGCAATCGACACCGTTGCATCTTCCGGAACGATTCCCGGGAAATAAATGACCCATACCGGAACCCAGCATACTGCCAGAATTCCTGCATAAATGAGAAATCTCTTTTTGCTGAACTTCCGCTTTCCTTTCAAAATACGTTCACCCAGCCGTTTCTCCCTGCACAGAAGATATAAACTAAAAAACAACAGCACTCCAAGACCCAGATAAAAAAACAGCCAGATAAGGTCGGAAACCTCAAACGCCTTGAATTCCCCGTCTCCTGCATGGATTTTCTGTCCCACAACCATCATTCCCGTAAATAATATTCCAAAGATAATACCTCCTGTCAGCACCCGGATATCCTTTAGCATTTCCCGATTTTGCTTTACTTTCACAAGAGCGGCATAACATATCACGGAAAGAATTGCAATTCTAAGCGGATTCATTGTCCAGTTCTCCTGATTAAAAGCAATCAGATTTGCTGCTGCAATTCCCATAAAAAGTAATATCATCTCTTCGTATTTACAAAATTTCTTCTTTAAATCTTTCATCATCTCTTTCTGCTCTTTTCTCTCCTTTGGTCTGTCATGCAAATTCCCAGGAACAACAGCCCTCCGGCTGCTGTCAGTAAGATTCCCATCTTTACTCCAGGAACTTCATACTCCATTTCAATGGTATTGAGCCCTTCACTTATTGGGACTGCCGTCAGTGCATTTGCACCTGCGTGAATCTCAACTTCCTCTCCATTGACCCAGGCTTTCCACCCATCATCATAAGGAATAGTCAAAAGCATTACGCCGTCTCTGTCTGCAGTATACATTCCTTTTACATGCCCGTCTTCAAATATCTCGGTCTCCATCTCCCGGCTTCTCAATTCTTCTATTACCTGCTCAAATACATCCTGATCCAGATAGTAAAAGTACGGTGTCATCTCCTCCAGTGTTCCATAATAATTGTTTAAGGAGACGCTATGCTCTTCTCCGCCATTCCCCACAGGGAAAACTTTATAACTCAGCCACGCTGCATAATCACATCGATACTCGCCATCTACATTCAGAATCAAATCACTACTCCAGGAGTCCACATATCCGTAAAGTAAATCATTGGAAGAATCAGCCGGAATATGGAAATCCAGTGTGCTTTCCACAAGCTGGACTTCTGATTCTGCTTTTCTGAATATCTTTACATCTCTACCGAGAATATTTGAAAATAACTGGTTCTGATATTCAAATGGATTCAGAGATTCCGCAATATCATACACCGTTTCAGCCGCTTCCATTCCAAGCCCCAGTGCATAAGGATTATAATAAACAGATTTGCCATTATATTCCGGAATCGAATCTACCTTCTCATATCCTGCCACTTCATGTTTAGAAAGCAGATACTTCATACCAAATAATGAATCTGCAGGCAGAATCGATTCGGACACCACACTCAAATCCAGAAGTGTTGAATAACCAATATCAAACAACATCTTACTGATACCTTTATCAAATGTAGATGAGTAGTGCCCTAATCCATAATATCCATATACCATGGATTCATTCTGATAAGCAGAACATCCATCGCCCCAATCATTGCGTTTCTCCAGTGTATCCATCCGGTAAAATACGGAATCTTCCATCTGTCGGATTGCCTGTATCTGCTCCTGTGATTGTTTCACATACTCCTGGTAGACAGAAATATCCTGATTTTCTCCATAATTGACTAAAAAAGTCAATGTTCCATTGATCACCAATTCTGCACCAAGCAGGAGCGGCAGGGCAATTTTAAATATTCTTCTTCGTTCTGCCACAAGAAACAAAATAGCATATATGAAAACAAATACCTCTGTCAGAATCAAATTCCACTTTTCATACGGTGTTTTCAGATTCAGCAGGAAAAACAGAAGAAAGCATCCTGCGAATACGACTGCCATTTTCCTGCCATCTCTTCTCTGCTCATAAATAGAAGCTCCTCTTGCAGCCAGATACACTACCAGAAATACTACAATAAAACTGTAACGGAACCGATAACTCCCCACAAAGCGCATCCCGCTCCAAATACAATCCAGCGGTACAAGCCAGCAGCTTACAAACATGAAAATCACAGCAATTGCAGATAGAATCTTCTCTTTAAGAAAAATCCCTTTTGCCAGGAAAAAGTAAAAAAAGAATCCTAAAAATAAAATTCCGCAGTATAACGATACTGTCGGAACGATACTTCCAAGTGCAAATCCCCGAAATACATCTATCAGAGAATCATAGGTCGCATACTGGAAAATCGCCAAATCAAAAACCTGTTTTCCCTTCTGAAGTCCCTTGAAAACCGGATAAAAAATAAAACAGCTTCCCAGCAGCCCTGCCAGCATTATCATTCCGCATCGTACCGTATCTGCAAATACCTTCTTCCATTCATTCCATTTATAATTTTCACATTTTAAAAGCCGTTCATATAAAAAATAGCAGACCGCAAACAAACCGGTCATATATCCCGTATACCAGTTTATTGCAATACTAAACAGTACCGCCACAAACAATCCGAACTTTCTGTCTTTCTGAACAAACTGATAAACTGCCAGTAGAAATAAGGGAAGAAGAATCACTCCATCCAGCCACATAATATTGGATAACTGAAGCATATTGTACTGCATCAGTCCATAGGAAACTGCCAGCAAAATCCCCATTTTCCGGGACAACTCCGGGAATCTTTTCCTCAAAAAGAATTCTGCTGTCACACCAGATAATCCCAGTTTTACCGCTGTCAGCAGAAAAAGAAACAAGGGAAGCTTCTCATTATTAAAAAAAACTACAAATAAATTAAGCGGACAAGCCAGATAATAACCAAACAGCGCAATCAGAGAACCCCCTGCCGATTTTGAAAAAGAATATCCGAGATTGGCTTTTCCAAGCAATGCATCCCTGTAAAATGCAAAATAATCCACATATTGAATCTCTTCATCCCAAAGTAAATTCGAGCGGTTTCCAAAAGGATAAAGCCCGCTCACCGCCTGTATTATCATAAACAATCCAATAATACTGAAAAAAATCAAAAATGATATTTGAATATTTCTTTTTCTATAATCTGTCATTTTTCTTCTGTCTCCATATTCGTTTCTCCGCAAATATAAATCGGACGGTTCTTTGTTTCCAGATAAATCTTAGACAAATACATCCCTAATATTCCAACACAAAGGAGCTGAATTCCACCAAGCAGTAAAATGATGCATGTCATAGACGGCCATCCCGCCACCGGATCTCCGAAACAAAGTGTCTTCACCAATATCACAATTAGGAAAATGAATGCTGCCAGACAGACAATCAGCCCTAATACAGACGCAATCGCTAATGGTGCTGTGGAAAATCCAATAATCCCTTCCAGGCTATACAGCAACAGCTTCCAGAAAGACCATTTTGTCTCTCCTGCTTTCCGTTCCACATTTTCATATTCAATCCATTTTGTTTTAAATCCAACCCAGCCAAAAATTCCTTTTGAGAAGCGATTATATTCACTCATCTGCATAATTGCATTTTTAAACTGCCTTGTCATCAAACGATAGTCTCTCGCACCATCCATGATTTCAGTAGAAGAAATCTTATTCATCAGCTTATAAAAACGTCTTGCAAAAAATGAACGCAGCGGCGGTTCTCCTTTTCTCGTTACCCGGCGTGTCGCCGCAGAATCGTATCCCTCTTCCTTAATTGCATACAGCATCTCCGGAAGCAGAGACGGCGGATCCTGAAGATCGGCATCCAACATTGCAACATAATCTCCATCTGCATGCTCAAATCCCGCATAAATCGCAGCTTCTTTTCCAAAATTACGAGAAAAAGAGAGGTATTTCACCCTCTCATCTTCCTTTGCAAATCCTCGAACCAACTCCAGGGTCTTGTCCTTGGAACCATCATCTACAAAAATCACTTCAACACTGTAATCTTCCAATTCTTCTGCCACCCTTTGAAATTCTTCATAAAAATAAGGCAGAACCTCTTCCTCATTATAACAAGGGACTACCAGCGATATTTTCTCTTTTGACATCTTTTTCCCTCTCGTATCTTATTTCCCGATTTTTTCCTTAAATTTCCATGATAAAGATTCTTGCCTTATCATACCATTATTCGGAAATTGCTTCAAGAGCTCGTCATGCTAAAATATTTCTGTATACAATGCAGTAACAAAAAAGCGATAGAATTATTTTTTTCATACTCAAACACCTCAATTCTTTTTCCTCGTATACGCTAAATAACGCCCAAGAAGGAAAACACCTGTCAACATTTCTGGAATAGATATTCCTAACATTAAGCCCGAAAGGAAATCTTGAATATTGGTTTCTCCAAATACTTGTGAGAGTGCAAACATAACACCGCCCATAATTATTAAAATAAATCCGGCAAGCTGTTCTTGT
>CASERA010000205.1 GCA_949290175.1 uncultured Ruminococcus sp. | reverse complement strand
CAACATCCGCCTCTACATCGCACTGAGCTATGGTTTCAAAAACCGGATATGTATTTTGAATCCCGGTAAATTTATCCACACCAGCCACAATTTCCATATTTTTTTCATCGGTAATCAGTCCGGTAATCACTCGTCCCATTCTTCCGTTACAACCATGCATTATTACCTTTACCATTCTATTTCCTCCTCGCCGCATTACGCACTTCTGTGATTCTGTGCGAAATATTTTTCTTCATTCTATGTGCAGCATCCACATCGGATTCCTGCATATTAAAAAGGATATCATATTCAAGCAATTTGCTCAACGTATGATATCCTTTTAACAAGCTGTTTTATACGAATTGAACGCCAAAATCCTGCATTGCACGTTTCAGATTCTGCGTATTTGCTTCTGTCAGCTCTGTAAGAGGCATTCTCAGACCTCCAACTTCCATTCCCATCAAGTTCAAAGCCTTTTTCACCGGAATCGGGTTCACTTCGCAGAATAACTGTTCCACCAGTGGAATCGCTTTCAGCTGAAGCGCACGGCTCCCCTCAATATCTCCTGCAAAAAATTTTGCACAGATATCGTGTGTCTCCTTTGGTGCCACATTCGACAATACAGAAATTACACCTTTTCCCCCAAGAGAAAGTATTGGTACAATCTGATCATCATTTCCGGAATATAAATCTACTTTTCCGTCCGTCATATACATAATTTCTGCTACCTGTGAAATATCCCCGGATGCCTCCTTCACCGCAACAATATTGTCTGTCTCTTTTACGAGTGCTGCCACAGTTTCCGGCTCAATATTTACCCCTGTTCTGCTCTTCACACTATATAAAATAATTGGTGCTTTGGCTTCAGATGCAATCGCTTTATAGTGCGCGATCAGCCCCGCCTGTGTCGCCTTATTGTAATATGGTGTAACCAGCAGTAATCCGTCTGCCCCATACTCTGCTGCCTCTTTTGACATCTCCACTGCCGTCCGTGTACAATTAGAGCCTGTACCCGCAATTACCGGAATTCTCTTTTTCGTCTGATCCACCGCGAATTTGATACATTCCATATGTTCTTCTTCCGTAAGTGTTGAAGATTCCCCTGTCGTACCGCAGATAACAATACTGTCTGTTCCGTTCTCACAATGAAAAGTGATTAATTCGTCCAGCTTGTCATAATTTATGCTTCCATCTGCATGAAATGGTGTAATGATTGCCACTCCGGCACCTGTAAAAATAGACATATTTATCCTCCTACTCTATCGCCATTTTTATTGCAAAATTCTACCACTAATTATTTGTGATGTCAACGTATGAGCGATATACCTTGTCTATTTTTTCACCTTATTCTAAACACTCCAATTTACTCACAGAAACCTCATATGCAGTACGAGTTTCCGTTTCCAGTTCTGAAATTTTCTTCACATATTCTCTGCTCTGGATTCTTCCCAGAACCTGCACATGTTCCCCTACCTCAAATCCCGATGCATATCTGGCATTTCTTCCCCAGCAGATGCACGGTATGTAATCTGATTTTCCGTACGGTCTGTTCACTGCCAGAAGTAAATCCGCAATCTCTCTTCCCAGAGGTGTTTTCCTGTAAATCGGTTTTTTACAGATATACCCTTCCAGAAGAATATGATTTGTCTTTGCTCCATCCAGTTCTTCATCAATGAACTCTACTTCTCTGACAAATACAGAAAGCACCAGTCGGTTCCTCTGTTCTTCATGTCGATTGTATGAACGGAACTGACCGGACACCATAATGGATTCTCCGGTATAATCCTGTGTCACATCAATGAGCCTCTCTGAAATCATAAGCGGAATCCGGTCGTTGGAACTACTCAGTCGTTTTACTGAAACATCTACCATATAGAACCCTTCTCCGAATACTTCGTGGCTGTATGTAAATTTAGATACTACAACCCCCATAATTGTTACCTGATTGTTTTCGATAATCTTATCTGACATAATTTTGCAGTACTCCCTTCCTCGTAAGTGGTATTTTAATATTTTTATGAGTCAATTTAATTCTATGTAATCATACATCGATTTAGACCAAAATGCCCCAAGAATCGTTCGACAAAATATGCGTTCTGCTGTCTGCATCCTGCTTTTCCTGCTTTTTACCCAAAGACTGTGTATTTCATATGGTACTTGTAAAATTTAAAATTTATGATAGAATGAAAAAGTTGTAACCAGATAAGTTATATATAAACATAAGTAAGAAAGAGTGTAAAAATTATGAAAACAAAACGTGAAGATGTTAGAAATATTGCAATTATTGCTCATGTCGACCACGGTAAAACAACACTGGTAGACGTACTTCTTAAACAAAGCGGTGTATTCCGCGAAAACCAGGAAGTGGCAGAGCGTGTTATGGACTCCAATGATATAGAAAGAGAACGTGGAATCACCATCCTTTCCAAAAATACTGCTGTCACCTATAAGGGAACAAAAATCAATATTATCGACACTCCCGGACATGCTGATTTTGGCGGTGAGGTAGAACGTGTTCTGAAAATGGTTAACGGTGTCGTCCTTGTCGTAGATGCGTTTGAAGGTGCAATGCCACAGACTAAATTCGTTCTTCGCAAGGCACTGGAACTGAACCTTCCGGTCATCGTCTGCATCAATAAGATTGACCGCCCGGAAGCACGGCCTGACGAAGTCATTGATGAAGTTTTGGAACTTTTTATGGAACTGGATGCTTCTGATGAACAGCTGGACTGCCCATTTGTATATGCTTCTGCGAAGTCAGGGATTGCTATTTTGGACCTCGCTGACGAGAAAAAAGACATGCAGCCTTTGTTTGACACTATCCTGGACTACATCCCTGCTCCGGAAGGAGATCCGGATGCTCCAACACAGGTGCTGATCAGTACCATTGACTACAATGAGTATGTAGGACGTATCGGTGTCGGAAAAGTAGAAAATGGAACTATTTCTACAAATCAGGACATGGTTCTTCTAAACCACCACGACCCGGAGAAACAAAAACGGGTAAAAATCAGCAAACTGTATGAGTTCGACGGTCTGAATAAAATTGAAGTAAAAGAAGCAAGCATTGGCTCTATTGTGGCAATTTCCGGTATTTCCGATATTTCCATCGGAGATACACTCTGTTCGCCGGAAAATCCGGAAGCAATTCCATTCCAGAAGATTTCCGAGCCTACAATTTCCATGCAGTTTGTAGTCAATGACAGCCCGTTTGCCGGACAAGAAGGTAAGTTCGTTACATCCCGCCATCTGCGTGACCGTCTCTTCCGCGAGCTGAATACGGATGTCAGTCTCCGTGTGGAAGAAACAGAAAATGCAGACAGCTACAAAGTATCCGGACGTGGAGAGCTTCATCTTTCTGTACTGATTGAAAATATGCGCCGTGAAGGATATGAATTTGCAGTCAGCAAAGCAGAAGTTCTTTACAAAACAGATGAAAACGGCAAAAAGCTGGAACCAATGGAACTCGCATATGTGGATGTTCCGGACGAGTTTACCGGAACTGTCATTGATAAACTGAGCCAGAGAAAAGGAGAACTCCGAAATATGGGTGTCTCCAACGGCGGTTATACAAGACTTGAATTTTCCATCCCTGCACGAGGCTTGATCGGATACCGTGGAGAATTCATGACAGATACGAAAGGAAACGGAATTCTGAACACCATTTTCGATGGCTACGCTCCTTATAAAGGAGATATCCAGTATCGTAAACAGGGCTCCTTAATTGCCTTTGAAACAGGAGAATCCGTAACTTATGGTCTGTACAGCGCACAGGAACGCGGTACCTTATTCATCGGAGCAGGAGAAAAAGTGTATTCCGGTATGGTAATCGGACAAAACGGAAAAGCAGAGGATATCGAATTAAATGTCTGCAAAACAAAACATTTAACGAATACCCGTTCTTCCAGTGCTGACGAAGCTCTCCGCCTGACTCCCCCGCGCATCTTAAGTCTGGAAGAAGCTCTGGATTTCATCGATACAGATGAACTTCTGGAAGTCACACCAAAAACACTGCGTATCCGCAAGAAAATCCTGGATTCCAGAATGCGTAAACGCAGCAACCAGAAATAGAAGTGGGAGAACACAAAAACTTTATAAATTTTGAAGCGATTCATTCTATACAATCCTGAATTTCCATGCTATAATGTTTACATGGTACAAATAAAAACTTTTTAAAGCTTCCTGTTTGTACAATATAAACAAAAGGAGTTGAGCATCATGAACTTTATTATTAGTGGAAAAAACATCGATGTAACACCAGGCTTGAAGGACGCTATTGAACAAAAATTAGGAAAACTTGAAAGGTACTTCACTCCTGAAACAGAAATTATCGTAACTCTCAGCGTGGAAAAAGGAAGACAAAAGATTGAAGTAACGATTCCTGTTAAAGGACAGATTATACGCTCCGAACAGACAAGCGACAACATGTATGTATCCATTGATCTTGTCGAAGAAGTTATTGAACGGCAGCTTCGCAAATATAAAAACAAGCTGGTTGCAAGAAGCCAGGGTCATCCTACCGCTTCTTCTTCCGGAAGCAACTTTAAAAAAGAATTTTTCGAATCTGAGGATGACAATCCGGTAGATGATGAAATCAGAATTGTCCGCACCAAACGGTTCGGTATCAAACCAATGTATCCGGAAGATGCATGCATCCAGATGGACCTTCTCGGACATGCTTTCTTCGTATTCTGCAATGCAGAAACAGACGAAGTCAATGTAGTCTACAAAAGAAAAGATGGTTCCTTCGGACTGATTGAACCAGAATTTTCATAAGATAACGAGAATACCGCTTCATAATCAGATTGGTTATGAAGCGGTATTCTCTCTTTCTAAACAGTTCTGTTTTCTATCTTTCATATTTTATTCAAATACTATCATTTCCCCGTCTACATTTGAAAACCAGCACTCTCCTGCCCGCTCAATCAAAGCCTGTCCATTTGTAGCTTCTATAATCTCTGCCATAAGAATCTGCTCTTCCTCCTCTGGAATCAACACCGTCACTTCCACCTTATCCGTGTATACACTATCCAAAATGGTAAGCCCCCTCTGCCCGAGTAAATACTGAATTTTACCCAGTCCTGTATAATCCGTCGTAATTTTCAGTTTAAACCCGAAAATTTTGGTAATAATCTGACTGAGAGCAAGGCCTTCCTTCGATGCGGAAGTATATGCCCTCACCAATCCTCCGGTCCCAAGCAGGGTTCCGCCGAAATACCTCGTCACTACAATCAGGACGTTATGGAGTGCTTCCCCCCTAATCACTTCCAATATCGGTTTTCCGGCGGTTCCACTTGGTTCCCCGTCATCACTGCAACGTTCCTGGATTCGTTCCTCTCCGATTACATACGCCCAGCAGTGATGCCTTGCATCCCAATATTTTTTTCTCACCTGCTCCAGGAGCTGCATCGCCTCTTCCTCAGAAGAAATCAGAAAAACATCCGCAATAAATCGAGATTTTTTTTCGACAATCTCTGCACTTGATCCGTGATATATTGTTTTATAATTCATCATATTCGCCCTCTCTTTTATCTCTCCGGTTTCTGCCGTATTGCTGCATAGCTGTGAATCGGAGCCTCTGACATTATATAATATTATGTATTTGATAACAAAACAAGAAAAACAGGCAATTTCTTAAAATTTATTATGAGAATATGAACTTTTCCTTTTTTCTTTGATTTAGGCATGTAAATTTGATATAATAAGTGGAATGAATAAAGGAGGATATTATTCATGAAATACGGAAAAGAAACTCTTTCTAAGAAGAAGCAGACAATCTCTTCAAAGAAAACGATGAAAAAGAAACGGGTAGGTGTACGGGTTTTTAAAGCCGTTATCATCTGTTTCCTTCTTCTCTGCATCGCAGGTGTTGCAGGAGGCGGACTTTTCGTTAAGAAAATCATCGATGATACTCCAAAGGTTTCCCCTTCCGATGTGAAACCTTCCGGATACAAGTCACAGGTAATTGCGGCAAACGGCGAAAAACTTGGACAATATCTGGATGCGGGTTCTAACCGGGTTTACAAAACAATTGATGAGATTCCGGAAAATCTTGCCCATGCATTTGTTGCCATTGAGGACGAGCGTTTTTATGAGCACAGTGGTATTGATCCCCTGGGTATCCTAAGAGCCGCAGTTGTCGGAGTAACCAGCGGCCATTTTTCCGAAGGTGCCAGTACCCTGACCCAGCAGCTGATAAAAAATAATGTCTTTCCAAACTTTGTGGAAGAAAAAACTCTATATGACAAAGTGGAGCGAAAACTTCAAGAACAATATCTGGCTCTGGAAATCGAAAAACAAATGAGTAAAGATGAGATTCTGGAAGCCTATATGAATACCATCAACCTGGGACAGAACTGTTTGGGAGTACAGGCTGCTGCCAAAAGATATTTCAACAAAGATGTTTCCGAGCTTTCTCTGTCTGAATGTACAGTAATTGCCGGCATCACGCAGAACCCAACCCTATTTGACCCGGTTGTCAATCCAGATAAGAACTCTATGCGCCGTGATGAAGTCCTGAAAAAAATGCTGGAGCAGGGATACATTACACAGGCAGAATATGATGAGGCAAAAGCAGATTCTGTATATGACCGCATTCAGCAGACTGCCATAATCACGGATGCAGATGCACCAAACTCTTATTTTATTGATGAACTGGCAGAGCAGATTATCCAGGACTTAAAAGACCGCAAAGGATACACGGATACACAGGCTCACAATCTGCTTTACAGTGGCGGTCTGACGATCTACGCAACACAGGATCCCACAATCCAGACCATTTGTGATGAAGAAGTTGCGAATCCGGAAAACTATCCATATATCGTTGAATATGGTTTGGAATATGCATTGACTCTTACTCGTGCAGACGGAACTGTGGAAAACCACAGTAAAGAGATGCTTGGAAACTATATCCGTTCAGCCTGGGGACGTGAATATCCGCTTATCTTCTCATCTCCTGATGAAGCAAATCAGGCAATTGCCGAATATAAGAGCACGCTGAACATTCAGGAAGGGGAGACCGTAGATGAAAATATCACAATTACCCCACAGCCACAGACATCTGTTGTTGTCATGGATCAGTATACCGGACAGGTAAAAGCCATTGTCGGAGGCCGCGGTGAGAAGACAACCAGCTTCTCTTTAAACCGTGCAACAGACTCCACCAGACAGCCTGGTTCCTGTTTCAAAATTGTAGGTGTTTATGCTCCTGCAATCGATACAGGAAAATACACTCTCGCCTCTATTATCAAAGATGAGCCATACACGTACTCTGACGGAAAAACACAGGTAAATAACTGGAATCACCGGTATGTGGGCGATGTAACTGTACGAACTGCCATTCGAGATTCCATGAACGTATGTGCAGTCAAAACACTGACTGACATTGGACTTCAAACAGGATTTGACTATTTACAGAATTTTGGTTTTACTACTCTGGTGGGCAATAACGACCCTGATTATCCGGGATTCTCTGATATTCAGCAGCCGACTGCTCTCGGAGGTATTACCCGTGGTGTATATAATCTGGAACTGACTGCTGCTTATGCTGCAATTGCCAACAACGGTACTTATACAAAGCCGATTTTCTATACAGAAGTATATGATCATGATGATAATATCATTCTGGATAACAGCACACCTGAGACACATCAAGTCATCAAAGATTCTACTGCTGCACTGCTTACAAGTGCGATGGAAGATGTCATCAAACAGGGTACCGGTACTACTGCCATTCTTTCCGATGGTATGCCGGTTGCCGGAAAAACAGGTACATCAGAAGACAGTACAGACTTATGGCTGTCTGCATACACACCTTACTACACCTGTACTGTTTGGGGTGGATACGATTCCAATAAACCAATGGAAAACATCTACAACCAGACATGGCATGAAACAATGTGGAAGAGTATCATGGAGCGCATCAATTCTTCACTGGAACTTACTGTGAAAGACTTTACGATGCCAACATCCGTAGAACAGAAAACGGTTTGTTCTATCAGCGGACTGCTTGCAACCAGCGGATGCCCGACTTATACCGAGTACTTCGCGAAAGGAACCGGCCCAACACAGAGTTGTT
>CASERA010000204.1 GCA_949290175.1 uncultured Ruminococcus sp. | reverse complement strand
GGGAAATTGAAACAGGAATTGCAATAATCAGGCAGATTACAAATATGATAAATACAACAATTGATGACATATCATTCTCCTTTCTGTTCTTTTCCCCTTACAGTTCTCCACTCTAAAATCCAGCGCTGCAGCACTCGGATTGCAGATAGTATAAATCCTGCCAGAGGGGCAGCCTGTACATAATACATTGGAACTCCCATGGCAGGGCTTGTCTGACCGTTTGTAATTGCCGACATTAAATATTTCCATGCAAACGGAATTAAATATAAAAATAAAATCAATTCAAATGTGTGATTCACCACTTTGAACATAGCTTTGCCGCGCTTTGGAAAAAGCGCGACAAACTGTTCTATTTTGATTGAAATACATTTCTTTGTACAATAGCTCACACTCAGAAATCCTGCCCATATAAAAATATAACGGGTCAATTCTTCCGACCATGAGAGTGATGCACCGAGCACATATCTGCAAAAAATCTGTACACCCATAATCAGAGCCATTGCTGCAAGTGCAGCCACCATCAGCACTTCTTCCAGATTTTCATCGATCCAGTTCAATACCTTCTTCATATAACCTCCACATGTTTTCCAGATTATTACTACTATGCTCCATTATTCAATCTTACAAACTCTTATGCAGAAGTCCAAGAACTGTTTCCAGATCCTCTACTCCCATCTGTCCAGGTGCAGATGCTTTTCCTGCTGCACCGAATGTCAATGCTGAACCAAATACTTCTCCGCACAGTCTGCTGATAACACCAGTTCCTGCCATAGACATTGTAATAATCGGACGGTCTGCATATTCAGATGCCATTTCTTCTGTTGCTGCCAGAAGTGTGATAACATCTTTCTTGTTCTGTGGCATTACCGCAATCTTAGGAATATCTGCTCCCAATTCCTGCATTTTTCTGAGACGTGAAACAATCTCTGCCTGATCAGGTGTCTTATGGAAATCATGATTGGAAGCAACTACTTTTACTCCACACTCGTGTGCTGTTTCTACAACTGCTTTCACCGCATCATCACCTGTGAAAGCTTCCACATCTACCAAATCAACTTTTCCTGTTTTCGCTGCCTTCTGATTCAGCTCTACATACTCTTTTGTTTCAATTGCTTTTTCTCCGCCTTCTTTTGATGTACGGAATGTGAAAAGAAGAGGGATATCTCCAAGAGCCTCTCTTAGCTCTCCCAATGTCTCTTCTACTTTTTCAAAATTGAAAATATCTTCATACCAGTCTACACGCCATTCTACTACATCAGCCTTTGTACTCTTAATATTTTCTGCTGCTTTTAAAATTTCTTCTTTTGTAACACCTACAATCGGAACACAGATTTTTGGAATTCCTGTTCCAATTTCAATATTTCTCACTTTTACCGGATTCATTCGTTATTCCTCTCTAATCTTAGTTTTTAGATGCTTCTGTTCTCTTTAATAATGTACCATATCTCATGTTTACAAATATTGCGAGAAGCACACCAATTACCGTAATCACGATATTCATTATAATTACATTTGTTGCCGACATTTTTGCAGCAGCACTTAAAATCGTATAGTTACATAAGCTGGATGCAATCATTACAAGGCTTGTAATGGTACCTTTAATCTTAGGAAACAGATCATTTACAACAGCTGTTGCCATCTGAAGTACACCACCTGCTGCTGCATAACCGATTACAAACGCTCCTACATAACAAATCATCGGTGTCTTAATCATATAAACAAACACAAGCATTACAACAGAGATTGCAGGATAAATCACAAGGAAACGTACCTGCTTGAACTTCGTAATCAAAATACTTGTTACAACCAGAGCTGCCATTGTTCCTGCTGAGTAATAAGTCTGCATATAAGATACACTCTCCAACGGAATCCCGGCAATCTCTTTTCCAAACGTCTGTGCACAGTTTAACCATAACTGGAATGTCGCTGTACTTGTAAATCCAATTAAAATCAGAGCGATACTTTCAAGTGAGAAGTTCGCATTCTTTAAATTGTTCAGGAAAGATTCTGATTTTCCGCTTTCGGCAATTTGCGGGAACGGTGCAAAAATTGCCAATACTCCAAGTACTGCGATTGAAATACCTGCTACCAATGGTAATGTCATATAAGACATAGAGGTTCCTGCCACAGCACCTAAGAAGAACGGCATCATCAGCTGTGCTACTGAGATAAAGAACTTGATTCCCATCGTTGCAATACCTGTATATTTATAAATAATTTCTGCCACAGCCGGATATGTTGCTGTATCCAGGAATGAGTTGGCAATACCACCTAATACTGCTGCCACGTATGCAATCTGAACATTTGGTGAAAAAGCAATTCCTACGAAGAAAATCACATAAGAAGCTGCACCAATTACTACTGAAACCCTGCGGCCTAATTTATCCGATAACGGACCCGCAAACGGAAGAGAAATCAGACGTCCCAATCCCAATGCAGCGGCAATCGCCGTTACACCCATGACATCTCCTGTTCCCCACTGCGCTGCCAGGTGCTCTTTTACAAGCTGCTGGCTTAAAAGGGAAGCTCCAATTCCGTGGATAAAGTAATTTAAGTAAAGAATTATCACACTTGGTAAGTATTTCTTATTCATTTGTTTCTCCCTCTGCTCTCTTTTTTTTATTTAGTCATATTTGATATCCAGAATTTCTTTCATATATTCGATTGGCATCGGCTGTCCTGTCCATAGTTCAAATGCAGCGGATCCCTGGAAAAGCATCATACCAAGACCGTTCATAGTCTTACATCCTGCTTCTTTAGCCATCTGAAGCATCTTTGTTTCTCTTGGGAAGTAAACAACATCAGTTACAATCAGGTCAGGTCTAAAGAAAGATTTATCAGGAATATATGTCTGGCCTTCTAATGGCTTCATTCCCACTCCTGTTGCATTTGCAAATAAGTAGCTGTCTGCAATTTCTTCTTTTAATTTGTCCAAATCTGCCAGATCATATAATGTAGCTTTACATTCTGTATTTTCGTTAATTTTTCTTACAGTTTCTTCTGCATTTGCCCAGAACTTATCTTTTATATTGAAGATAGACATCTCTTTTACGCCATCTAATGCTGCCTGAATTTCAATTGCTGTACCTGCACCGCCAGCACCGACAATTGTCATTTTCTTTCCGATAACATCGATATTGTTGTCTTTCAAAGACTGCATATATCCAATACCGTCTGTGATATGTCCTGTCAAGACTCCGTCATCATTTACAATTGTATTAACTGCTCCGCACAGCTCTGCTGCCGGTGACAATTTATCAAGATATTTGTGTACTACTGTTTTATTCGGCATGGATACGTTAGAACCTCTCATCTTTAATGCACGAAGTCCTTTAACTGCATCTTCCAAAGTATCATTGTCTACTTCAAACGCAAGATATGCATAATCCAGTCCTAATTTTGCAAATGCTTCATTTTGCATTGCAGGTGAACTTGAATGTCTGATTGGATATGCCATCAGTCCGATTAATTCTGTGTGTCCTGTAATTCTTTCTGCCATGATTTTGTCTCCTTTTCATAAAACATCTTAGTGTTACATGACTTCGGATATCGTTTTGGATTTCCGAATTGTTTGTTAATTATTAAACAACCTCTGTGCTTTTATTATACGTGATTCCCTTTCATACTTCTAATATATCTTTTATTACTTTTTGATAGTTTTTTGCTATCATTTATGGTATAATAAGCCAAATAACTGTGAAAGGAAAATTTCTATGACTTTAAACCAACTTCTTTACTTTCAAACCATAGCCAAACACCAACATTTTCGTCTGGCTGCTTCAGAACTGAATATTTCCCAGCCAAGTCTGAGCCGTTCCATCTCTAATCTCGAAGATGAACTGGGTATCGTCCTATTCGAGCGAAAGGGACGCAGCATCAACCTGACAAAATACGGACGTATTTTTCTGGAACACGTGAATCAAATCTTATCTGATGTGAAAGCCGCTGAAGAACAGATGCGAAAACTCTCCGGCGATGCCGGTCATGTAGATATTGCCTATGTTTTCCCGCTTGCCAGCCATTATATTCCTCATATGGTACGCCAGTTTCTTCAGCGTGATAATAATAAAAATGTCAGATTCAATTTTCATCAAAGTTATACCGGAGAAATGATTGAAGGTCTGAAAAACGAACGTTATGATGTCATTTTTGGTTCTTATGTAGAAAATGAGCCAGGAATCCAATTTATTCCAATTTTAAATCAGGAAATGGTTGTTATTACGCCAATCGGACACCCCCTTGCTCAAAAAGATGCCATCGATATCCATGATCTGGAGTGCTATCCTATTATTGGCTATGATAAGACCTCAGGACTTGGACGCTTCACAAACCGCACCTATGCTTCCTACTCCCTCCATCCCAATATTATCTGTGAATCCCCGGATGAAAATGCCATAGCCTCTCTGGTTGCTGAAAATTTTGGAATTGCTCTCGTTGCCAACGTAAGCACTTTAGAGCATTTTCCACTGGTAACTTTACGCATCAAAGACATCAGCTG
Organism: uncultured Ruminococcus sp.; assembly: GCA_949290175.1. Classification (GTDB taxonomy): domain Bacteria; phylum Bacillota; class Clostridia; order Lachnospirales; family Lachnospiraceae; genus Mediterraneibacter. The sequence goes on along the minus strand of CASERA010000204.1, from coordinate 3,657 downwards.
GCAGCACACCGTTTATCTTGCCTATTTGAAAGACCATTATCAGATTCCCGCCGTAAAGAATTTCATTTCATTCATAAAAAAAGAGGGTTCTCATTTATAGAACCCTTCTTTTTACATAATCTGAAAACTTTTTTACCATAGGTGTCTGATATTTATCTTTCCCTTGTGCCATATAAATATACCGCTTCTGATGCTGCTTTCTTAATTGAAGAATCTCTACGTCCATTTGATTTAATATTGGTATTTCCGGCATAATGGCAATTCCAAAGTTTTGTGCCACCAGCCCTGCCATAGAACCGTCTTCTTCTATTTCATACGCTGCCCGGGGATGGAGTTTTGCTTGTTCAAACATCTTGTCCACAACTGGACGCAAACCGCTGTTTTTCGTATAAAATATCTGTGGATATGCCGCTGCCCGTTCCAAATCTACGATTTTCTCATCTGAAAGAGGGTGTCCTTTCGGAACCACCACAACCAGGTTTTCCATACCTACTTCCGTAAACTGAATTCCTGGTTCTTTTTCCGCCATCGAGCAAAATGCAATATCATATCGTTCCTCTTTCAATCCCTGAATGAGCTCTGATGTATTTCCTACTGTGAAATGAAATTTAACTTTCAATTCCTCATTTGCCCTGATAAAATCCCCTACCAACTGTGGAACAAATTTACTCCCCAACGTATAGATATATGCCAGCTCTACAACACCTTCGGTCTGTCCAGTCATCGCTTTGGTCTTTTTTATCCCTGTATCCAGTACCTTCAAAGATTCTTCCACATATTCTAAGAAAAATCGTCCATATTTTGTCAAAATTACGTTTCTTCCCTGTTTCGCAAACAATTTTGTCCCCAGCTCTTTTTCCAGACAACCAATAGCATGACTTAAACTGGGCTGCGTAATAGAAAGCTCTTCTGCCGCTTTTGTATAGTGCTCTACCTTCGCCAATTTTGAAAAATAATATAGCTGATTCAGATTCATACAATCCCTCCTTTTTGTATAAAATAACATAATTCATAAATTTTTTCTATAATTTTAGCATAAAATATATATTTGTCTTATACCTCTTTTTTACCTATAATACGCTTTGAAGAGAGATTGTTAATCTAATGTCATAGTGGAAAAACAATCCTGCATCAGTTTAATAAACAACCTCATATAAAAAAATATAGGAGATATGATTTATGAGAAAAGATTACAAACACATTTTTGAACCTCTCACAATTCGTCGTATGACCTTAAAAAACCGAATCATGATGACACCGATGGGAACAAACTACGGAGAACAGAGCGGAGAGATGAGTTTCCTTCATATTAATTATTATGAGCAGAGAGCAAAAGGCGGTACCGGACTTATTATGGTAGAAAATGCCAGTATTGATTCTCCGGAAGGTTCAAATGGTACTACACAGCTTCGTATTGACCACGATAACTATATCCCTCGTCTGTTCAAACTGACAGAGACAATCCACAAACACGGGGCATGTATCGGTATTCAGCTGAATCATGCCGGAGCATCCGCACAGTCTGCAAGAACAAATATGCAGCCTGTTTCAGCTTCCAACATTCCATCTAAAGACGGCGGTGAAATCCCTCGTCCTTTGGAAAAAGATGAAATTATGCGAATTGTCAAAAAATACGGAGAAGCAGCTAAGCGTGCACAGATTGCCGGATTCGATACAGTGGAAATCCATGCAGGACATTCTTATCTGCTGAGCCAGTTCCTTTCTCCTCTGACAAATAAGAGAACAGATGAATTTGGTGGTTCTGCAGAGAACAGAGCACGTTTTGCACGTCTCGTTATGGAAGAAGTCAGAAGACAGGTCGGTCCATTCTTCCCTATCTTCCTACGCATCAGTGCAGATGAATTCCTTGAAGGAGGAAACACTCTGGAGGATACATTGGAGTACTTACAGTATATACAGGAAGAAGCTGATGTATTGGATGTTTCCTGTGGATTGAATGGTTCTATCCAATATCAGATTGATTCAAACCATTTCCCGGACGGATGGCGTTCTTACATGGCAAAAGCTGTAAAAGAGAAATTTAATAAACCTTGTGTTACTATGGGTAATATCCGCGACCCTAGAGTAGCTGATGATATCCTTGCAAGAGGAGATGCAGACATCATTGGTATGGGACGTGGACTGATTGCCGATCCTGAATGGGTAAACAAAGTAGAATTCGGAGATGTCTGTGATATCCGTAAATGTATCTCATGTAACATCGGATGTGCAGGAAACCGTATTGGTATTAACAGACCAATCCGTTGTACAATCAATCCTGCTGTACCGGATGGAGAAGTTTATAGAAAGCAGCATATTTCAAAACCTTGCAACGTAGTTGTAGTGGGTGGCGGAACTGCCGGAATGGAAGCTGCATGTACGGCTGCCGAAGTCGGATGTACAACTTTCTTAATCGAAAAGAAACCTCAGCTTGGCGGACTCGCAGCAGAAATTTCTAAGATTCCGGATAAGAAACGACTTTCTGACTTCCCGAACTACATGATTCACCGTACAAACAAACTGAAAAATCTGTTTGCATTCACTGGTATGGAAGCCGATATCGACTTCATTAGAAGCCTGAAGCCAAACATCATTGTAAATGCAACAGGTTCTTCTCCACTACTTCCGCCAATTCCAGGGCTGCATGAAAACATCGATAAAGAAGGAAGCAAAGTTTCTTCTATCCTGAATATGATTGAACATGTGCAGGAATATCCAGATGATTTAAGTGGTAAAAAAGTAGTTGTAATCGGTGGAGGTGCCGTAGGTCTTGACGTTGTAGAATTCTTTGCTCCACGTAAAGCAGATGTAAGTATCGTAGAAATGATGCCGATTATCGGAAACGGAATTGATCCGGTTTCTAAAGTAGATATTAATACACTGATGAAAAAATACAATGTAAACCAGATGCCGAACACAGCACTGAAAGAAGTACGCTCTGATTCCTTCATTGTAGAAGCAAACGGAGAACTTCAGGAACTTCCTTTTGACTATGGATTTGTCTGCCTGGGAATGAAAGCAGAACATCCGGTTCTTCAGCAGTTAAGAGATGCTTTTGAAGACGATGATTCTATCGAGATTATGAATATCGGAGACAGCGTACGCGCAAGAAGAATTATCGAAGGTACAGAAGAAGGCCGCAACATTTTAAATACATTAGAAAAACGCGGATACCTGTAAAAAACTATACACAATATATATTTATTAGCCCCCTTTCCTTTGCGAAGATTTCTGCAAAGGAAGGGGACGTTTTTATTTTCGGTAAGTAAGTAAATGTCTGTAATTTTTCAATTCTTTCTCTGCCTGCGTAAACTCCGGCATCCGCCACTCCCAATTTGGGGAACCTACAGTTCCCGGCGTATTTAAATGACCTTCTTTTCCTTGTCCAAGAATATCTGCCATCGGAACGATTGCATATTCGGCACAACTTCTAAAAGTATAGGCAAGAAGTCTGTCTTTTACAGATCCTTGTGTACATCCCTGACGTTTTAGAAAACGACGCACCTTCCTCTGCCCTGCACAGCTCAGTCCATGATACCACTCCATCAGAGTATCGTTGTCGTGAGTTCCTGTGTAAATAATCATATTTTCTACGTCTTTTGTACTGTCATAAGCATATTTACCCGAGGTTTCAATTGAAAAGACAAGGATCTTCAT
>CASERA010000203.1 GCA_949290175.1 uncultured Ruminococcus sp. | reverse complement strand
TTGTTGTACCGTTCATGGCAATTCTTTATGTTGGTCTTGCAGTCATTATTTTGGTTACCAATATAACAGCAGTTCCGGCGGCACTTGTGTCAATTGTAAAATCTGCATTTACAGGCAGTGCACTTGCGGGAGGAGCAATGGGAAGTATGGTTGTTGCCATGCAAAAGGGAATCGCTCGCGGTATTTTCTCAAATGAGGCAGGACTAGGTAGCGCACCGATTGCAGCAGCAGCTGCAGTAACGAAGGAACCGGCACGTCAGGGGCTGGTGTCTATGACGGGTACGTTTATTGATACAATCATTATCTGTACTATGACAGGACTTTCGGTCGTTATTGCGGGAACCTGGAATAATCCGGATTTGGAAGGTGTGGAAATTACCATGGCGGCATTTCAGAAGGGGCTTCCATTCCCACCGGCAGTAGCACCCTTTTCTTTGATGTTGTGTCTGGTATTTTTTGCATTTACAACAATCATTGGATGGAATTATTATGGAGAACGGTGCATGGAATATCTGTTCAACAGAAATGTCAAAGTAGTGAAAACATATCGCTGGTTATATATTTTGGCAGTCTTTATTGGACCATATATGACAGTGGCTGCAGTATGGAATATTGCAGATATATTTAATGCCTTGATGGCGCTGCCAAACCTGCTGGCGCTTCTTGTATTGAGTAATGTAGTGGTACAAGAATCAAAAGATTATTTTAGCAGAATATCTAAATAATATAAAATAAGTATAAGTAGAAAATGATAGAATCAGTTTAGAAAGCGCTTGACTTCTTTTTGTTTTCTTCATATACTATAAAAGTATATTGTAAAAACTAGGAAGAGGAATATTAAGAGCCTATCGTTTTCAGAGAACTGCCGGTTGGTGCGAGGCAGAAGCGTAATCTCCCAACTGGCCTCGGAGTTCTTTTGTTGAAATAAAGTAGGCAGAAGCGGGTCTTCCCGTTATAGAAGTAATGAGTGCATCTGCATAGTCAGGTGAATAAGAGTGGTACCACGGAAAATGAAGCCTTTTCGTCTCTTGATGAGATGAGAGGCTTTTTTGCTCGTGAAGAATCTTACCAAGAAGTATAAGTTAGGAGGATATGAAAATGGCTGCAAGGATTGTTTACAATCATAAAGCAATTGAAAAGAAATGGCGTGAAAAATGGGCAGAGGATCCGGTAAATCCGAAGGTGGACGATAGTGGAAATAAAAAACAGAAATATTACTGCCTGGATATGTTCCCGTATCCATCAGGAAATGGACTTCATGTGGGACATTGGAGAGGGTATGTGATCTCTGATGTATGGAGCCGTTATAAATTACAGCAGGGTTATTACATTGTGCACCCGATGGGATGGGATGCTTTTGGTCTTCCAGCTGAAAACTATGCCATTAAGATGGGAGTGCACCCTGCAAAATCTACGGCAGAAAATGTAGCGAATATCAAACGCCAGATTAATGAAATTGCGGCACTCTATGATTGGGATATGGAAGTGAATACGACAGATCCGAATTTCTACAAATGGACACAGTGGATTTTCGTGAAAATGTTTAAGGAAGGACTTGCTTATGAGAAAGAATTTCCAATCAACTGGTGTCCGTCCTGCAAAACAGGTCTGGCAAATGAAGAAGTTGTCAATGGAAAATGTGAACGCTGCGGAACAGAGGTCACAAAGAAGAATCTTCGTCAGTGGATGCTTCGAATCACAAAATACGCAGACCGCCTGTTAAACGACCTGGATAAACTGGATTGGCCGGAAAAGGTGAAAAAAATGCAGGCTGACTGGATTGGAAAATCCTATGGTGCGGAAGTTGATTTCCAGGTAGATGGAAGAGACGATAAAATTACAGTATATACAACACGGCCGGATACACTACATGGGGCTACGTTTATGGTATTGGCTCCGGAACATGTCCTGGCAAAAGAACTTGCAACAGAGGAAACAAGAGAGGCAGTGGAAAAATATATTTACGATTCCTCCATGAAGTCTAATGTAGACCGTATGCAAGATAAAGAAAAAACGGGCGTGTTTACAGGAAGTTATGCTATCAATCCGGTGAATGGTGCAAAAGTACCAATCTGGCTGTCTGATTATGTACTTGCAGACTACGGTACAGGTGCAATCATGTGTGTACCGGCACACGATGACCGTGACTTTGCATTTGCTAAAAAGTTTGAAATTCCGATTATCCAGGTAATTGCAAAAGACGGACAGGAAATTGCAAATATGGAAGAAGCCTATACAGATGCATCTGGCACCATGATTAATTCTGGTGAATGGAACGGAATGGAATCGGCTGTATTAAAAAAAGAGGCCCCGCATATTATCGAAGAGCGTGGAATTGGAAAAGCCACTGTAAATTACAAACTCCGTGACTGGGTATTTTCCCGTCAGCGTTACTGGGGAGAGCCAATTCCGATTGTACACTGTCCGGATTGTGGTGCTGTACCTGTGCCGGAAGAAGAATTGCCGCTTCGTCTGCCGGATGTAGAATCATATGAGCCGACAGGAACCGGAGAATCTCCACTTGCAGGAATAGAAGAATGGGTAAATTGTAAGTGCCCGGTATGTGGAAAGGCTGCAAAGCGTGAAACAAATACAATGCCGCAGTGGGCAGGTTCTTCCTGGTATTTCCTGCGTTATGTAGACAGTCACAATGACAAGGAGCTGGTATCCAGAGAAAAAGCGGATGAGATGCTTCCGGTAGATATGTATATCGGAGGTGTAGAGCATGCAGTACTTCATCTTCTGTATTCCCGATTCTATACAAAATTCCTGTGTGATATCGGAGTTATAGATTTTGATGAGCCGTTCTATAAATTATTCAATCAGGGAATGATTACAGGTAAGAATGGAATCAAAATGAGTAAATCCAAAGGAAATGTAGTATCACCAGATGATTTGGTACGCGATTATGGATGTGATTCTTTGAGAATGTACGAATTGTTCGTAGGTCCTCCGGAATTGGACGCAGAGTGGGATGATCGTGGAATTGACGGAGTAAACCGCTTCTTGAAACGACTTTGGAATCTGCTGATGGATAGTTGTGAGAAGGAAGTAAAAGTAACAAAAGAAATGTTAAAACAACGCCACAGAATGGTTGCGGATATTACATCACGTCTGGAAAGTTTCAGCTTGAATACAGTAATTTCCGGATTCATGGAATATAATAATAAGTTCATTGAAATCGCAAAGAAAGAGGGCGGAATCGATAAAGAAACATTGGAAGTAATTGCAGTATTACTGTCCCCATTTGCACCTCATTTTGCGGAAGAAATGTGGGAGCAGCTAGGGCATACAGAAACTGTATTCAAAGCAGGATGGCCGACATATGATGAGGCAATGATGAAAGATGATGAAATCGAAGTTCCTGTACAGATTAATGGGAAAACAAAAGCAGTCATCAGCATTGCAGCAGATATTTCCAAAGAAGATGCGATTGAAGCAGGAAAAGAAGCAGTTGCAGACAAGCTGACAGGAAATATAATCAAAGAAATTTATGTTCCGAAAAAGATTATTAATATTGTAATGAAATAAAGGAATATAAACAAATTAAATATTTCAGATAATAAAAAGTAGCGTAGGCGGTAAAGGGATACTGCTTACGCTATTTATTTTTGCTCATCATTTTTTTAAGCAGGAATACCGACATGAATTTAAAGAGTATTCAAAGAAGAGATAGACCAGATTTCATATCACATGTTATAATAACCAGGAGAAATCATCTCATTTCTGTATGTTTTTTGATTTGATGGTTAAAAAAGTGATTGTGAAGTGGAGTGATATTATGAAATATGTAAAATTGGGAAAATCAGATTTGTATGTTTCTAGAATTTGTATGGGATGTATGAGCTTTGGAGATGCAAAAAAGGAATGCATTCGTGGACGCTTCCGGAAACAGAGTCAAGAGAAATCATAAAATATGGTTTAGAAAGTGGAATCAATTTTTTTGATACAGCTATGGGATATCAAAATGGAACCAGCGAAGAATTTCTGGGAAGAGCGATCCGGGATTTTGCAAAAAGAGATGAAATTGTGCTTGCTACAAAATTTGTTCCACGCTCTCAGCAGGAAATTGAAGCGGGTATTACAGGACAGCAGCATATATCGAATATGCTGGATGCCAGTTTAAAACGTTTAGGAACTGATTATGTCGATTTATATATCTGCCACATGTGGGATTACCATACTCCCATTGAGGAAGTTATGGAAGGACTTCATAATGCAGTCAAAGAAGGAAAGATCCGTTATATAGGGATTTCAAATTGTTATGCATGGCAGATTGCAAAAGCAAATGGAATTGCAAAAATGAATGGATGGGAAGAATTTGTTTCTGTGCAGGGACATTATAATCTCATATTCAGAGAAGAAGAAAGAGAAATGGCCGGCTACTGTAAGGAAGAAAATATTGCAATGACTCCATATAGTGCGCTGGCGTCAGGACGACTGGCGAAGCATCCGGGAGAATTGACAAAGCGCATGAAAGAAGATACTTTTGCTCAGGGAAAATATGATGCCACGAAAATACAAGATGGAAAAATCATAGACAGGGTAGTTGAAATTGCAGAAAAGAAAGGGGTTTCCATGACGGAGATTTCTTTGGCGTGGTTATTGACAAAAGTCGCAGCTCCGATTGTAGGGGCAACAAAACCTCATCATATCCAATATGCGGTTTCTGCATTGGACGTAGACTTGACAGAAGAGGAAATCACCTATTTAGAGGAACTTTATCAACCACATAAATTGGTTGGTGTTATGGCAATAAATCAGAGAGGATAACAGGAAATACTGAATTCATTTCATAGCAGGCAATTCTAAACTCTATAATGAGTATAAATTTAGGTGCTTTAAGGCATAGCTTAGAAGGAAGGACAAACATGCAATACAAAATTTTGATTGTTGAAGACGAAACGGATATTAGTAGACTATTAACAAAAATCTTAGAAGCTGCCGGCTATAAAACAAAACAGGCTTTTTCAGGAACAGAAGCAAAACTTCTGTTGGAAAGAGAAATACCGGACTTAATTTTGTTAGACCTTATGCTTCCGGGAATGTCGGGAGAAGAACTATTATATGAAATTCGGGAAGAGCAGTACTGTAATATTCCAGTGCTGGTACTTTCGGCAAAAAGTTCCTTAAACGATAAAGTGGCGTTATTAAAAGCAGGGGCAGATGATTATATCACAAAACCGTTTGAGCCTGAAGAAGTCATTGCAAGAGTGCAGGCGTCTCTTAGACGTATCGGAAAAACGTTCTCCAAAAAGGACGTATTGTCATACAAGAATTTGAAATTATATCCGGAATCAAGAAAAGTAACGATAAATGATAAAGAACTTATATTAACCACATATGAGTATGAGATTCTATATCTTTTCATGCAGGCACCTCAAAAAGTGTATTCTAGAGAAAATATTTATGAGTTGGTATGGAAAGGTGGGTATTATGGTGAAAATAATACGGTAAATGTTCATGTCAGTAACCTGAGAAAAAAGATGAAAGAAGCGGATTCAGCGGAAGAATATATTCAAACGGTATATGGAATTGGATTCAAGCTCAAATAATTTTTATAACTTCTTTAAATGTTCTTTATGACTTATTAAAAGAGAAAAAGATATCATATATTTGTCAAATAAAAGAGCTTCTTATTTGACAAATATATTTTTGAAAATGGAGGCAAAAAGATGAATGAATATGTCATAGAGACAAAACAGGTTACAAAGTCCTACGGGTCTGTTCTCGTGCTAGATCATGTGAACATTCATGTAAAAAAAGGAAGTATTTATGGATTGATAGGTGATAATGGTGCGGGTAAATCTACTCTTTTGAAATTACTGGCAGGACATGTTTTTTCTACAACTGGAGAAATACGATTGTTTGACCAATATGAAAAAAAGGAACTGGAACGCAGCCGAAAAAAGATGGGAGTTATGATTGAGTATCCCGGTTTTTTTCCAAATATGAGTGTGGAAACGATGATGGAATACTATCGGATTCAGAAAGGAATACCTGGAAAAGAAAAAGTGGAAGAAATTTTAAGACTGACAGGTATTTGGGAGCGGAGAAAGAGCAAGTGCAGAACACTTTCTCTTGGAATGAAACAAAGGCTAGGCCTTGCTATTGCTATGATTGGCGAACCCCAGCTTTTAATTTTAGATGAACCAATTAATGGTTTAGACCCCAGTGCAATTATTGAATTTCGAAATTTGCTGCATCGTTTAAATGAAGAGAAAAATATTACCATTTTACTTTCCAGCCACATTTTATCGGAATTACAGCAAGTAGCCTCAACATTTGGGTTTCTGCACAAAGGGCAGTTACTGGAAGAAATTTCTGCGAAAAAGTTATATGAAAAATGTACGGATTATATAGAAATTTCAGTTTCAGATCCAAAAGAATATGCAGTATTATTAGAACGTTTTTTCCCGGAAGAAACATATAAGGTGCTTCCTGATAAAATAATTCAGATTATCAATCCCCGAAAAGCACCGGAAGTATACAGCCGTCTTGCAACAGACAATGAGCTTTATATCAAAGGCCTGAAGAAAGGAGAGGCTTCTTTGGAGGATTATTACATG
>CASERA010000202.1 GCA_949290175.1 uncultured Ruminococcus sp. | reverse complement strand
GCTGTCGAAAAGGATCAGGTACTGTATACATTAGATTTGGAAGAACTGGACAAACAGATAAAAGAAAAAAGTCAGGAATTGGAATTAAACAAAGCGCAGTTGGCAAATGCTCAAAATGCCCTGCAGTCTACGATCGACTCGCAGCAGCTTCAGATTAGTCAGGCAAAGAGTGATTATGACAGAGCAGTTGCTGACAGTGATGCAGCAATACAGCGGGCGCAGGAAGAATTAAGTCAGGCGCAGGAAAAATATGACCGGTATATCCAAAATCCGGAACAGTTTCCGGAACTCTCCAAAGAACAGCTGGAAAGCGAGGTGGCAGAAAAGAATTTTGCATATCAGGAAGCCTTAAGAAATAAAGATGATGCAGTCTACGTTGCCCAGAAAGCAATTGATTCAGCAAGTCTTTCTGTTCCAAATGATAATTCGGGAATTGTGCAAATGGAAATGGAAAAGGAAAAAATCGAAATACAGCTTCGGGAATTACAGAAGATAAAAGATCAGGAAGGAGAAGTCAAAGCGCCTGTAAAAGGAGTGGTTGCTGCAATTGACGCACAGGTGGGTGCCAGGACAGCTGGAACCGGTGACGTCCGGCTTGCAGATGCATCGGCAGGAGCCAGAATTGTAGCAAACTTTCCATCTGAATATGAATCCTATATTCAGAGAGGGCAGTCGGTAGAAGTGACGGATAAAAAAGAAACATTGCCGGCCACGCAGAATACGCAGACAAAACTGACCATTGGAGCGGTACAGGCAAGTGAAAATGTAAATGCAGAGAGTTCAGAAGGTGCAGAAGGCGGTATTACAGCCACGATAGATGTTCCGGCCGGAGTCCTGGAAATCGGTTCATTTGTTGGATTGAAAGTTTCGGCTCCTACGCAGGAGTATGATTCCTGTATTCCAATCTCGGCATTGAATGTTGGGGAAAAAGGAAAATATTATGTGAATATTTTGGAGAAGAAACAGACTGTTCTGGGATCTGAATGGGTTGTTTACAAAAGAGATGTGGAATTATTGTTTAAAAATGAAAAATATGCAGCAATTACAGGAGTGAATCAGGATGAGGAGGTTGTTACAAAAACTTCCCGGATGTTAGAGAATGGTATGCATGTAAAAAGGAAAGCATCATGAAAAACAAGTCAGTTTTTAAGAGGAAAATTTTGACAGTAGCAATCGGGTTACTTTTATTGATCAGCTATATACTGGGAAATATAGAGATGGGAAAGCTTGGCAGCAAGATGGACTATGTGAATCTGATCAGTCTGGGTGATGAAAACGGTATGACGTATCCATTGGCAGAAAGCGTGCATCAGAGGAACCAACAGTCAGAGGAGCTGCTGCAGTTCGTAAACTGGCGTCAGGAAAGTGGGGGGCGGGTTTCCTATAAAGAATTAAACCGAATGGAAACAGCGGAAATCATGGCTGTATATGGAAGAACAGATTTGATATTTCCTGATTGTGAAGCTATGGACATTGAGAATAAGACGGGCTGCCTGATCAGTAAGGGACTGGCGTTTCGTTTGTTTGGCGGAACAGATGTAGTGGGAAATATTCTGGAATATAATTCCAGAGAATATGAGGTTATAGATATTATTGACAGTGATATTCCACTGTTTGTTTATGAACTTTGGGAAGAGGACAGTTCCATAGTTCTGGACAGGGCTACTGTGCTTTGTATTCAAAATAGTCCAAAGCAGACAAAGGCTGCGTATGATAAGGTGGCAGGGATGTGGTCACTGGTAGACTATCAGATGATATTTTATGGTATCAAGATCGTATATTTTATTGTACCGTGGATATTGGGAGTTGGATTATTACTTTCCATCAGAAGGTATAAAAAAGCAGCAAGGAAGCCGGTTGTAAATAGAAAAAACAGATTGCTTGATCATGGAATAAAGTACTATTTAAAAAAGAATAAGGAATGGCTAATCTGGGAAATGATTCTGCTCTTGATTTTATTTTGTATGATTCTATTTACGGTAATCCAGATCAAGGTACCTTTGGATATGATTCCGGATAAGTGGTCGAACTTTGAATTCTGGTCTGAGTTTTATAAGAATAAGCAAGAAGCCATGCTATTAATGCGGAGCATGAAAAGAGGTGTAGTCGACTTAGGATATATAACAGGTTTTTACAGAGCGTCGATTGCAGGAGCGATCAGCATAATAGAAGTGGCAGTATTTACAAAAATGATGAAGAAAAATTTTTCTAGCTTTTACATGTAAATAGTATGAAGAGTTTATTAAAATTTGTAATAGGATTTATTTTGATTTGTATACTATCAGGGTGTGGTTCATCGACAATTTTATTATACAGATTCAGGAGCATCTTTTCATGGTGATGGATATAGATATAGTATTTTTTCTTGTAAAAAACCAGAGGTAATATGGGAAAATGAGAAGCCGGAATTTAATTATAAGGAACTTTTAAATGATGTCTATAGAGAATTATCTGTACCAGAAGAAAAAAAGGGTAAATTTTGATATGCCCCCTGTCAAGTAGACAGGTCAAATATCTAAAATAAGATGCTCTGAATCAGTCGCACGATTTCGTGCGGCTGATTTTT
>CASERA010000201.1 GCA_949290175.1 uncultured Ruminococcus sp. | reverse complement strand
GATGCTACAATCATGATTACTGCCGCAACCGGTGAAATTGTTCTGGAAAGATTTGCAATCATCTGCATCGGCAGTGTAATCAGCATACCATGTACTCCTGCTGTCTCTGCAATCCCTGGAATCATAGCAATGACTGCATAGAACATAGCTAATCCTCCACCACTCAAAATTCCGAACAGACAAGTTGCCAAAGAGAAAATTACCATTGTAATCAATCCGGCTGAACTTGTATTCTGAACTGCTTCCAGCAGACTGTCAATTACTCCTAATGCCTGAACCCCTGTGGTAAATAAAGAACCTCCGACTACAAGCATTACAACTCTTCCGAATCCTTCTCCCATTCCCAGGAACATTTCAGAAGCAGCATTGGTCACGCTCTTAAGGTCTTTTGTTCTAATAACTTCAAATATAATTGCAATGACAAATGAAATAAATGTCAAAATAAATACATCCATTGTAATTGCAGGTACAAACATTGCCGCAATCCCAACTACCAAAATCAAAATCAATGGCAAGATTGGCAAAATAGCATAGATTTTTGGAAGGTTTACTTCTTCCTGTTTCTTTAATTTGGATTCATCTATTTTTACAAATGCTCTTTCCCCTTCTACCTTATCACAATGTTTCTGCCACAGACAATGAACTACTGCAAGAATTAACAGAACCGGAATAGATATCTTTGCATTATAAATAACATATTCCATCAAATTCATATTCAAAGTTTCCGCCGCAATAACATTATCAGCTCCTAATGGAGTCGGCATAATTGTTGCTGTCATGGCAATGATTCCGGCTGCTGTCAGAGAGGAAATCCCCATTCCCTGTAACATCGGATACAAAATTGCCATCAAAATAATTGCCAGACTTGATGCACTTGGTACGACCAGTGACATTAAGTTTCCTAAAAGGAACACGATAGGAATAAATAATGTCTGTGATTTGATTCGTTTCATTGGTTTTACCATAAAGTCTACGGCTACTTGATTTGCACCAAGTTTATTCATATATCCTGAGTATCCGAATAGGATCATCAAAATCAGACCCGCCCCTGTCATCTGGGAAACAATCGTGTCTTTCAATTTCATGAAAATATCGAATACTACAAAACCGGTTCCTTCTCCGTCGGCATAAATAGGATGTCCCAAAATAGCCGCTGCTATCAGAAGTAAGATACCTCCTGTAATTAAAACAATTGTAGGATTATAGTTCTTTACAATGAAAAAACCAATCACTCCCAACACTAATAATACAATTATTGCTTCTATCATAGATTTTCTCCTTTTCTTCTGTTACTTCACCCAACAAGACATACTATAAAAATACACTCATTGATATAATAAACATAAAGATGACTCCTGTAATCATCGGCACCGCTGTACGACGAACAATCTGAAACGGTTCCTTTTCAATCGTTCCTGAAACAATCATGACTACTGCCGATACTGGCGAAACTGCTCTTAAAAGATTTCCTGCAATTCCCATCGGAATGGACAGCGCCAGCACATTAATTCCTGCGGCCTGTGCCAATGGAACCATTAATGGAACCATTGCAAAAAATAATGCGGTCCCGCTTCCACTTAAAATAACAATTAGAGCAGTTAATATTACCATGGTTAACGGAAGAACAAATCCCATACCATGTCCGCTAATACCTGTCATCGTATTCTGAAGTGCTTCAATAATTCCTATGGACTGCAGACCAACAACAAACGTTGTTCCTGCTACCAGAAGTGCAACAATTGGCATTGCACCTCCCATGCCTGTAAAAAATGCCTCTGTATCTTCCAGGGTTTTTTGAACGCTTTTTGTTCTAATTATTTCGCAAATAATAGAAACAAGAAACGAAAATAATACAGCTACCTCAACACTTATCGTAATTGTAATGTGCCTCGTGCTTTGCAGAATAAATACGCCAATCAGCATAATAATCGGGAGCAGCGGTAAAATTGTATAAACTGTCCGATATAATTTACCACCGCTTATTTCCTCTATTGCACCTGTATCCTCTGTACATACCTCTTCGTATCCTACCCGCTTATCTTCATATTTCTGCCAGATATAATGTGCCAGAGCCATCACCAGCAATGTGGGGACTGAAACAATTATATGATATCGAAACACGTAATCACTGGCAGTTAAACCGGCAAATTCAGCAGTTTTGGACAACTCCGCAGCAATTGCAACATTATCACTGCCCAAGGGTGTCGGCATAACAGTTGCTGTCGTTGCAATTACCGCTCCTGCCGTTAATGGATTCATTCCCACCTTAACCATAATTGGATATAGCGTAGACAACAAAATAATTGCAAGATTTGATGCACTTGGTACAACCAGTGATAATACATTACCTATCATAAATACAATTGGTATCAAAATAAATACTGACTTAATACCTGCAATCGGCTTAATCAGTGAATGTACAGTTACATCATTTGCCTTAATCCGTGTCATATACGCTGAATATCCGCCTAGAATTAAAATGATAAATCCTGAAGACGTTATAATTGATTTAAACTGATCCGCAATTGCCTTCAACGGGTCAAGCCATATAATTCCAGTTGACTGAAACTCTGGAATTGCAATTTCTTTTCCACAGGCCATGGCTGCAAACATCAGTAGAATCCCCATAAAAAATAATGATATTTTTATATCCATCTTCTTTATCAGCATTACAATTACAACGCCTACCGCCAGTGCTGCCGTTACATACATCATAATCATCCCTATGATTTATTACCTTCCTATCATTTTCCTTATATGCACTTTCCTACATATTCCAGGAACCATGCTCTGAACTTTTCTCCGTCAATATCCATACACACTTTTGCATTCGGAGTCTGATGCAGGTAATTTTTTAAATCAACAACTGTACATCCTCTTGTCATACTGCCTGACAATTCTACATCCACAAACGCCTCTTCCATTGTGTACATTTCCGGACAAAGCAAATATGCAATCGCACAGCTGTCATACATCTTTAACCCTGTATTGAAAGAACCACCACGGTACTTCTTAAATAAACAGTATGCCATCTCTCCGGTTTTTCCCATTTTCAACATCTTTTCACTATCTTCCGGATATACCAATGCTTTCCAGCCCACATCCAATCCAGCCATAACAATCGGAATACCACTATCAAAAACTATTTTGGCAGCTTCAGGGTCTGTCGCAACATTAAACTCTGACATTACACCTTTGTTTCCTCTTCCTGCTGAACCACCCATCATTACAATTTCTTTAATATTTTGTTTAACTTCCGGATACATGGACAATAACAATGCAATATTGGTCAGCGGTGCAATCGGAACCAAAGTAATCGGTTCATCGCTCTCCATAATTACACGACGCATTGCAGTAACCGCATGTTCATCAACAAGAAGCTCTGTTTTCGGCTCCGGAAAATCAAACCCTTCCATTCCCGTAGCTCCATGAACATTGGATGCATCCACAAGCTCTTCAATCAGCGGCTTACCTGCGCCAACCGCTACCGGAATATCTTTTCCCAGGAAATTCAATAATTTCAACATATTGTTTGTTACATGTTCCAAACAAACATTACCGGCCACGGTGGTAATTAGTTTAACATCCAATTCCTCGGCAAATAAAGCAATTGCAATTGCCAGTGCATCATCAATACCCGGATCTGTGTCAATAATTATAGGTCTTTTTGTCATGTTATTTTCCTCCTTAAAATTTCTTATTATTTGTTTTGATCTAAATACTGGGTCATTCCGCTGCCTTCATTTTGATATGGCCTGATATGAAATCCAAACTTCTCATAAAATTTTTCTTTACCCTTTAATGCCATTAACCCAACATATGCATTCTCTGTTCCTGCTTCTTTTATATATTCCATTAATTTTTGCATAATTAATGTTCCTATTCCATAGCCTTGTTTCTCAGGCACAACTGCTACATCCTTGATAAAAAAGACAATTCTTCCGTCCCCCACCACTCTTCCGATTCCAATGGGTTCTCCATCCTCGGATACAACAACAGAAAACAATGTACGCTCAAGAGCCTTCTCTATATCCTGCTTTTCATATGGAACCATTCCAACACTACCGCGTACAGATGTATAAATATCAGGAGTCAATTTATTTTTTTCTATCTGAAACAAAACAGTCCCTCTTTTCTCAATCTGCCATGAATCTCTGTACTTCAGCTTTCTGAGGGATGGACGGAGCCGCACCTTTTTTTGATACAGCGATTGCAGATGCTTTCGCCGCCATATCCAACGATTCTTTTACCGACATTCCCTGAATTCTGCCGGCCATATAATAACCTGTAAATGTATCTCCTGCAGCCGTCGTATCAATAGTCTCTACTTTATAAGCTTCCTGCTCCACAATTCCATCTTTTCCTGAATATATAGAACCTTTTTCGCCTAAAGTCAGAACAATTTCTGCCTGTGGAAATTTATCCTTCAACTGTTTCACCTGAACATATTTGTCTTCGCTGTCTGCACCCAGCGCCTGCGCTTCTACTTCATTCAAAACAAAACAGTCAATATAATTAAGATTGATTTTAAAAATCTTCTCATTCATCGGAGACGGATTTAATACAATTTTCATTCCCCGCTCGTGCGCTTTCTCCACAATGTAAGGAATCTCACAAATTTCATTCTGCAGTACCAGCCAGTCTCCTGCTGAAAATTCTTTCAGAACT
>CASERA010000200.1 GCA_949290175.1 uncultured Ruminococcus sp. | reverse complement strand
GCATAATCTTTTTCCAAAATCTTTGGTCCAAAAAGTTCCAGCTGCCGGCTGCCTGCCGCTCCGGTCGAAACAGACTTTAATACCGTATCCAAATCCAGCCTCTTAGATTTTGCATAGGCAATCGCTTCACAAACTCCGGAAAGAGCACCCGCAATCATAATCTGGTTCGCCAGTTTGCAGTGCTGTCCGCATCCCGCTTTTCCCTGATAGTTAATATTCGTCCCCATTGCCTCAAACAATGGCATACACGCCTCATAGTCCGTCTTCTCTCCCCCAACCAGAATGGAGAGGGTGCCTGCCTTTGCTCCTGTATCTCCTCCTGTCACAGGGGCATCCAGTACGTGATATCCTCTTTTTTCACCCTCTGCATACAGTTTTTCGGCAAGCTGTGGGCTGGTCGTTGTCATATCAATCAGGTATGCGCCCTGCTTTGCACTGTCCAGAATATTACCTTCATCAAAATATACCTCTTCTACATCCTTTGGAAATCCCACAATTGTAATCACTGCATCACAGCCATATACACACTCTTTGATAGTACTGTGAAATACTGCCCCCTCGGCAATGACATCTTCTACTTTGAATTTTGTTCTTGCATAGATATGCAGTTCAAATCCTGCTTTCATCAAATTGCGTACCATAGATTTCCCCATGATTCCAACACCAATAAAACCTATTTTCTTCATACCGCTCTTCCTTCCATTCCTTTAGATACTCTTAGCACCTTTTTATTCTGCTCTTTTCTCTGCTACCTCTCCTGCTTTTTTATAAATACTTCCTGCCGGAACATAACCTCTTACAGAAGAGAGCGGATAGATATTCGTATGGCTGCCAATCACACTTCCCGGATTTAGAATACTTCCGCATCCTACCTCCACTTCATCTCCAATCATGGCTCCAAACTTTTTCATTCCTGTCTCGATGTTTCCCTCTGGTGTCTTCACTACAACCAGTTTTTTATCAGACTTCACATTGGAAGTAATTGAACCCGCTCCCATATGAGACTTATATCCCAAAATGGAATCTCCAACATAATTATAATGAGGAACCTGTACTTTATTAAACAGAATTACATTTTTCAACTCTGTGGAATTTCCCACTACAGCCCCTTCCCCCACAATTGCATTTCCTCTGATAAATGCACAGTGGCGCACTTCTGCATTCTTTCCAATAATTGCAGGACCATTAATAAATGCAGTCGGAGCAATCCGGGCAGATTTTGCAATCCAGATATTTTCTCCTCTCTTTTCATACTCCTCTTCACTTAATGTCTTTCCTAGTTCCAAAATAAAACTACTGATTTTAGGAAGTACTTCCCATGGATACGTTACATCCTGAAAAATACCTTTCGCAATTGTTTCTTCTAATGTATACAGTTCTTTTACAGTAAGTTCCTTCATAATATAATGCCTCCTTTTTTGGATTACTTGATGTCCGGAATCCAATTTATTTTTTTGCATTTGACGCCGGCTTTGTTTTTCTCGTCATCTTTTTTGTAAATGTCTGTTTTTTATAATATTTTGCCGCTTCATCATAAAATCTTCGAAGCTGGTACTGATTATTCAGTCCTTTTACACCATTTGTACGGCTGATAATAAAATGATCCAGCTTTTGCATATATTCATCCGGAGTAATGGAACCCTCCGCCACATAATTCAGTCCTTTTTCCCAACTTGCTGTTAAGTCAGGATTCAGCAGTGACTTAATCGACTGGTTCACCACATCATAAACCATCTCTCCCTGCAGAGTCGGCGTGATAATCTGCGTCTTTTTATTTAGACTTAAATATTTGATATTGACTAATTTCTTCAAGATTTCTGCGCGCGTCGCACTGGTTCCAATTCCGCTGCCTTTTATCTGAGCACGCAGTTCTTCATCCTCTATCAGCTGTCCCGCATTCTCCATCGCCAAAATCATAGAGCCTGAGTTATAGCGTTTCGGTGGAGAAGTTTCTCCTTCCTTAACATCCAGAGATTTTACGGGAAGAACATCTCCTTTTTTCAGATTCCGGATAACCTGGAAAAAGCCGGTATCCAAATTCTGCTCCCCGCTTCCGTCTTGTCCCTCTGCTGCACCGCCTGACCCACGCTTTGCCTGAGGAATCCCGGTAACTTTTAGATATCCCTCTTCTTCCAGAACTTTAAAAGCAGAGAAAAAGCATTCTTCCTGAATCTTTGTTGTAATTGCCACTTTCTGATAGACAGCCGGTGGATAAAAGATACTTAAAAATCTTCTGACAATACAATCGTACACATGCTTTGACGTTATTGACACAGAATCAAGCTCACTCAGTCCCTGTCCGGTCGGAATAATCGCATAGTGGTCTGTAATCTGCTTATCATTAACATATCTCGTTTTTACCAGATTTTTATAACTTCCCATAGACGCAATTTCTTTCAGATACTCCGCCATAGACTGATATTTGTATAGTCCGTTTAAATTCTTACTAATTTCCTTCGCCACCGCAGTCGAAAGGACTCTGGCATCGGTCCTGGGATAAGTCACTAGTTTCTTTTCATACAGTTCCTGCACAATCCTCAAAGTCTCATCCGGACTGATTTTAAATCGTTTTGAACAGTCATTCTGAAGTTCTGCAAGATTATAAAGCAACGGCGGATTCTTTTTTTCTTTCTTTTTTTCAATGGAAACAATCTGGCAATTCACCGGCTTTGTTTCTTCCAGGCTGTCAATCAGCTCCTGTGCTTTTTCTTTTGTCTTAAATCCATTTTCTTTATATAAATCGAAAGATTCAAAATAACGGGAACCTTTAACGGCACGCCATTCCCCGTCAAACGTTTTCCCTTCTGCTTCTATACTGCTTATCACACGATAAAATGGAGTCTTTACAAACTCCCGGATCTCCCGTTCTCTGCGCACAACCATACCAAGTACACACGTCATGACACGCCCTACGGAGACCACCGCATATTTTGTGTTCAGATAACTGGAAATACTGCTGCCATATTTCAATGTAAGAAGTCTTGAAAAATTAATTCCCATCAGGTAGTCCTCTTTTGCCCTTAAGTATGCGGATGCACTTAGATTGTCATATTCCGACAAATCCTTTGCCTCCCGGATTCCCCGAAGAATTTCTTCCTCTGTCTGTGAATCAATCCAGACCCGTTTTCGCCTCTTTCCCGTCACATGAGCTTCCTGCTCTACCAGACGGTAAATATACTCTCCTTCACGTCCTGAGTCGGTACATACATAAATCGTATCCACATCCTCTCTGTTCAGAAGAGAACTGACAATTCGAAACTGCTTCGCCACACCCGGAATGACCTCATATTTGAATGTTTCCGGGATAAACGGAAGTGTCTCCAAACTCCAACGTTTCAGTGCAGGATCATATTCCTCGGGATAACTCATCGTAACAAGATGCCCGACGCACCATGTAACAATTGCTTCATCCGCTTCCAGATACCCGTCTTTTCTTTTGATATTCAGCTTCAAAGCCCTGGCAAATTCCTGTGCTACACTTGGTTTTTCTGCTATATATACTGATTTCCTCATAATTATCTATACTATCATCTTTCTGTTGTTTTTCTATCCAGATATTCCTTCAGCCTGCCATACTCTTTCTCCATCAATTGATAGCCATGGTCATAAAATGAATACAGTTGTTCTTTATTTCTTTCCAGCCTTGAAACAGGTTTGACCTGTGGACGGATTACAAAAATCTTTCCTTCCTTCTCCATGACTTCCAACTCGTTCATCGTACGGTTGTAATACATACTGCGTGTCAACACCGCATGAATCAGATTTGGATAAGATTTGTAAGCTCTGCGATACATTTTAGCCATCGCTTTGGAGACAGGTTTCTTCCTGTATCCCGCATTTCTTGTCAGAACCACTACGATTTTTTCATTTCCAAGCTCCATCGCCCGTTTGATTGGCACAGAGTCCGCCAGCCCTCCATCCAGATATGGTTTGTCATCTATATTAACCATCGGACATATCAGAGGCATACTCGAAGACGCCCGGCAGATTTTCATCAGACGCTCCCGACTTATACGCTCCTTCATATATTCTGCTTTTCCGGTGATGCAGCTGGTCGTCACCAGTTCACATTCTATTTCCGACTGAAAATAAGTGTCATAATCAAAAGGATACAATTGGTTCGGAAAAATATCAAAAATCAAGTCCATATTCATCAGACTTTTCTCTTTCATAAATTTTCTGAGACCATAATAATAAGATACATTCTTGTCCGTAGGAATCATGCAGTCTCTTGTTCTTCCCGGCTGTCGTGATACATAGTCCACCGCATTGCAGGCTCCCGCTGAAACTCCGATTACATGTGACATATATAACTCTTTTTCCATCAGATAATCCAGAACACCAGATGTAAATACACCCCTTGTTGCTCCGCCTTCCAGTACTAAAGTTGCTTTCTGCATATTTTTTCCTCACTCTCCTTGATTTCCTTTTCTATTATATACTTTTTCATCCATTTCGCAAACTGCAATCCTGTTATTTTTCTGAAAGATGTCTGAAACCTTGATATTTTCAGTGCTCTCATGTTAAGATAGGCTTTGGAATTATTTGTATATGAATAAGGAGAAGAATTATGATTAGTGCAAACAATGTCACACTGCGCGTCGGAAAAAAGGCGCTGTTTGAAGATGTGAACATTAAATTTACTGAAGGAAACTGCTACGGTATGATTGGAGCCAACGGTGCCGGAAAGTCTACATTTTTAAAAATTCTTTCCGGACAGATTGAGCCGACAAAAGGGGAAGTTGTCATCACACCCGGTGAGCGTCTTTCTTTCTTACAACAGGATCATTACAAATATGACGAATATCTCGTTCTGGATACTGTTATTATGGGAAACGCCCGCCTGTATGAAATCATGAAAGAAAAAGAAGTCATCTATGCAAAAGAAGATTTCACAGATGAAGATGG
>CASERA010000199.1 GCA_949290175.1 uncultured Ruminococcus sp. | reverse complement strand
TGTCGATTTTATATCCTGTCAGACGTGCCGCCAGTCTCGCATTCTGACCTTCTTTTCCAATTGCCAGAGACAACTGGTAATCCGGTACGATAACACTTGCTGACTTTTCATCCGGATCTGCCATAACTGAAATAACTTTTGCCGGACTTAATGCATTCTCAATCAACAATGCCGGATTGTCACTCCAGTTGATAATATCAATTTTTTCTCCGCGCAGCTCGTTGACCACAGCATTTACTCTGGCACCATTCATTCCGACACATGCTCCTACCGGATCCACATTCTCATCATTAGACCATACAGCCATTTTTGTACGGGAGCCTGCTTCACGGGCAATGCTCTTAATCTCCACAGTGCCGTCTTTTACTTCTGCCACTTCTGCTTCAAACAGACGTTTTACCAGTTCCGGATGTGTACGGGATACCAGAATTTTCGGTCCCTTTGGTGTGTTCTTTACTTCTACAATATACAGCTTAATGTGGTCTGTCGGTTTGAAGACTTCTCCCTTTACCTGCTCATTTTCTGTCAGCATAGCATCTGCTTTTCCGAGATTCACACTAATATTTCTGCCCACATAACGCTGTACAACACCTGTTACAATATCTTTCTCTTTTTCAAAATACTGATCGTATACCACTTTTCTTTCTTCTTCACGAATTTTCTGAAGAATTAAGTTTTTTGCATTCTGAGTCGCAATACGGCCAAATTCTTTCGAATGTACCGGAACCTGGCACACATCTCCAATCTGCAGTGCGGAATCAATCTGTTCCGCATCTTCCAGGCTGATTTCCAGCGCCGGGTCAAATACTTCCTCCACAACTTCTTTTTCTGCATATACGGCATAATCACAAGTTTCTCTGTCCATGATAACTTTGATATTATCTGAAGTACCGAAATGATTCTTACATGCACTGATGAGAGAATTCTCAATAGCATCCATCATTGTATCTTTGCTGATATTCTTTTCTTTTTCAAGAATTGTCAACGCTTCCATTAATTCTGTGTTCATTGTTTCATTTCCTCCTAATTTAAAAATCCAATGCTAAACGGATAAGAGCAATCTCACTCTTATCAAATGTCTGAACGCTTTCATCTTCATAAGAAATCGTTACGCTGTCTTTATCAAATTCCTTCAGGATTCCTACAAATTCTTTCTGGCGGTTCACTGCACGGTATGTTCGGATTTCTACTTCCTGTCCGAGACTTCTCTGAAAATCTTTTTCTTTTTTTAAAGGTCTTCCAAGCCCCGGAGAGCTTACCTCAAAGATATAAGAATCTTCAATATAATCTTTCTCATCCAGAATATCTGAAAATCTCCTGCTGACCGCTTCGCAGTCATCTACCGCAATTCCGCCCGGTTTATCAATATATGCGCGCAGATACCAGTTTCCCGCCTCCTTCACATATTCGACATCCACCAGTTCAAATCCCAGTTCTGTCACAATTGGCTCTAAAAGCTCTTCTGTCTGCTGTTCATATTGTTCTCTTCTTGACACGTCAAACTTCCTTTCTGTTCTAAATAACTGCTGTTTTCGAAAGTATTTTTTCCGTTTTTTATATGTTGAAAATTTTTCCATCATACAAAGAAGAGTGAACTTTCGTTCACTCTTCTGCCGGATTTATTATGTAACTGAGAAATAGTATAACATCATTCTCACACGAAAGCAAGGGATTTATACAAAATTCCTTGCTTTCCCCGTATTATTTCCTGGTTTTTGTCCCCACACCATCACGTTTTGCAGGCTTCAAACGATTTAAAAACACCTCTTTCTCTCCATAGAAAACCCGACTCTCGGTACCTTCCTCAAACAGATAAACATGTTCCAATTCATCATTTTTCTGAAGTCTGATTCCCCTTACGCCAACTGCTCCTTTTTTCTTCTCAGGTATTTCAGCTGCCGGGAATCTGAGAAAATAACCATCCCTTGTCTGCAATACTGTATTCTGATTCTCATTGACAATTCCAACATAAATCAGCGCATCTTCTTCCTGAAGTTTTGTGGCAGCAATGTTGCGTTTCGCCACCTGAAATTCTGTCCCTTCTACCCGTTAAATCATACCCTTCTTCGTTGCACTCAGAAAATTCGCAAACCGCATTTGCTCCATATCGCAGACCATCACAATCTGCTCCTCACTGCTGCTGTAATTACTGATGTTATCAATCGGAACTCCTTTGTCACGGAATCTTCCGTACGGAAGATCCAGTACCTTCACCTGGTGCATTTTTCCGGTGTCTGTAAACAGACAGATTTTCCCCGTATTCATACAGTGTACAACATATTTATTCTCGCTGTCAGCCGCCTCTTTATTTCTCTCATAAACACCTGCATCCACCGTTTTTGCATATCCAAAACGGTCCATCAACAGCACAACTTCCTGTTCTTCAATCTTGTTTTCCTCAAAGACTGCTGCTTGTGCATTCTCAATTGCAGTCCGGCGCTTCCGTCCGTATTCTTTCTTATATGCGTCTAATTCTTCCATAATCAGAGCTGCCATAGAATCATAATTGTTCAGAATATCTTCGTAACGGGCAATATTTTTCAGAGTTGTTTCATGCTCTTTTTGCAGTGCTTCAATTTCCAAACCGATTAATTTATACAGACGCATTTCCAGAATGGCTGTTGCCTGTCTGTCCGTAAAACGCAGAAGTGCTGCCATTTTCTTGGAAATAGAAGACTTAAAATTGATATTTTCCGTAATTCCCTGAGTCAGACACGCTCTTGCATCTTTGACAGATTTACTTCCTCTTAGGATTTCAATAATCAAATCAATAACATCGCATGCCTTGATTAAGCCTTCCTGAACTTCTTTCTTCTCCTCTTCCTTTGCAAGCAGCGTTTTATACTTTCTCGTCGTCAGTTCAAACTGAAAATCCACATGATGCTCAATAATCGCCTTCAATCCCAGAGTTTCAGGTCTTCCATTGGCAACTGCAAGCATATTTACACCGAATGTATCCTCCAGGCGGGTCTTCTTATAGAGCATATTTTTCAGGTTTTCAATATCTGCATTTTTTTTCAGTTCCAGCACAATGCGGATTCCTTCTTTAGAAGACTGGTTTGAAATATCTACAATGTCTGTTGTCTTCTTAGTTTCCACCAGACTGCATACATCATTTAAGAATTTGCCAATTCCCGCTCCTATCATTGTGTATGGGATTTCAGTAATAACAAGCTGTTTTTTGCCGCCCTTTCTCTCCTCTACTTCTACTTTTCCACGAAGTTTGATTTTTCCCTGTCCGCTTTCATAAATATTCAGAAGTTCATCTTTATTGACTACAATTCCCCCTGTCGGGAAATCCGGTCCTTTCATATATTTCATCAGCTGTTTGGTCGTAATGGCATCGTTTTTCATATACGCCTTTACGGCATCAATCACTTCACCAAGATTATGGGTCGGGATACTGGTTGCCATACCTACCGCAATGCCCTCGGCACCATTTACAAGAAGGTTCGGTACACGCACTGGAAGCACAAGCGGCTCTTTTTCTGTTTCATCGAAATTAGGACCAAAATCGATGATGTCCTTATCCAAATCCGCAAGATACGCCTCTTGTGTGAATTTCGTCAGCCTTGCCTCTGTATAACGCATCGCAGCTGCACCGTCTCCCTCAATGGAGCCGAAATTTCCGTGCCCGTCTACAAGAACCATCCCTTTCTTGAAATCCTGCGCCATCACTACCAGCGCTTCATAAATTGAACTGTCACCATGGGGATGATATTTACCCATAGTATCTCCGACGATACGTGCACATTTTCTATATGGTTTGTCATAACGAATACCCAGCTCATACATATCATACAGAGTACGTCTCTGCACTGGTTTAAGCCCGTCCCGAACATCCGGAAGTGCTCTGGAAATGATGACGCTCATCGCATAGTCGATATATGATTTGCGCATTACATCCGAATATTCTGTTCTAATAATCTGTGATTCACTGCTCATGTTCCTTCTCCTTTATGCTTCGCGTATCATCTAAATATCCAGTTCTGCATCGGTCGCATTTTCATAAATAAATGCTCGTCTTGGCGGTACTTCCGTCCCCATCAGCATCTCTGTCACACTGGATGCCATTCTTGCATCCTCAATCTCCACCAGCTTCAGCAGTCTGGTTTCAGGATTCAATGTTGTTTCCCAAAGCTGGTCTGCATCCATTTCTCCCAGCCCTTTATAACGCTGAAGTGTAAACGGTCCATCATGAGTCCTTCTGTATTTTTCCAACGCCTTGTCATCGTATAAATATTCTTCTTCGCCTTTCTTTGGCATCACCTTATACAGCGGAGGCATTGCAATATAGACATGTCCTTCATAAATCAGCTCCGGCATAAACCGATAAAACAACGTCAGAAGCAGCGTAGAAATATGTGCCCCATCCACATCCGCATCTGCCATAATAATAATTTTATCATACCGCAGCTTACTAATATCAAAATCATTACCGTACCCTTCAGAAAATCCACAACCAAATGCATTAATCATGGTTTTAATTTCCGCATTTGCCAGTACCTTATCAATACTTGCTTTCTCTACATTTAAAATCTTTCCCCGAATTGGAAGAATTGCCTGATAGTTTCTGTCACGTGCTGTTTTTGCCGAGCCACCCGCAGAATCTCCCTCCACAATAAAAATCTCACATTTCTTCGCATCCCGGCTCTCACAATTTGCCAGCTTTCCATTACTGTCAAAGGAATATTTCTGCTTGGTCAGAAGATTTGTCTTTGCTTTTTCCTCCGATTTACGGATTTTTGCAGCTTTCTCAGCACAGGAAAGAACCTTCTTAAGCGTGTCCAGATTTCTGTCAAAATACAGGACGATTTCGTCCCCGGTCACTTTTCCGGTTGCCTTTGCCGCATCCGGATTGTCCAGTTTTGTCTTGGTCTGTCCCTCAAACCTTGGATCCGGATGTTTGATAGAAATAATTGCCGTCATTCCATTACGGATATCCGCACCGGTAAAATTTGCATCCTTTTCTTTTAAAATTCCAATCTCACGGGCATACTGATTCATAACGGTTGTAAAGGTTGTTTTAAACCCTGTCAGATGAGTACCACCCTCCGCATTGTAGATGTTGTTGCAAAATCCGAGTACATTTTCATGAAATTCATTGACATACTGAAATGCCACTTCTACCTCAATGCCATCCGCTGTCCCTTTAAAATAAATAGGTTCATGAAGAACTTCTTTTTTCTGATTCAGATCTTTGATAAAACCAAGAATTCCATCCGGCTCATGGTATTCGATATGCTCCGGTGTACTCAAACGTTTATCATCAAATATAATCGTCAGTTCCGGATTCAGATAAGCTGTTTCATGCAGGCGGCTCTTTACCTCTTCCGCACGGAATTTTGTCTTTTCAAATATCATATCATCCGGTAGAAAGTTTACTTTTGTACCTGTCTTTCTTGTCTTTCTAATCTTCGGAAGCAGGCCTTCCTTCAGTTCAACGACCGGAACTCCCCTCTCATACCGGTCATGATGTACGAATCCTTCCCGGCTGATTTCCACATCCATATAAACAGAGAGTGCATTGACAACCGAAGAACCTACTCCATGAAGTCCGCCACTTGTTTTATATGCACTGTCATCAAATTTTCCACCTGCATGCAATGTCGTATAAACAAGGCGGGCTGCTGAAATGCCTTTCTGATGCATCCCCACAGGCACCCCCCGTCCATCATCTTCCACAGTTGCAGAACCGTCTTTCTCTAAAGTTACATGTATATTTTTACAATAACCGGCAAGATGCTCATCTACTGCATTATCCACAATCTCATAAATCAGGTGATTCAGACCTTTTGCAGAAACACTTCCTATATACATGCCAGGTCGTTTTCGAACCGCTTCCAGCCCTTCCAGTACGGCAATGCTGTCAGCATCATATGTATTGTTTTTACCCATATTTTCTCTCCTAATTCAAACTTCCCACACGTCGCTAACCTTCAGAATATCACGATTATTTATTTTTTTCAAATAGTTTTACCAGGAATTTATAAAAAACTCTTTTCAATCGGATATTTATTTACAGTTCCTGAAATGTGGACTTTAACTTTTTATTACTTGGTACAGAACCTCAGAAAGTACTTCCATTGCATTTTTCATCTCCTCCACGGTATTGGTCTGTGCCCCTGCTTCTATAAGAAGGGATTTTGGCAAAAGATGCAGATTATAACGATATCCCCTCAGATAGATACGCCGTGCAAAACCGGGAAACATACTTTCTGATGTAAGCTCCATCTGCAGGGAGAACGCCAAATTATCCTGAATATAAGGATTGTAAAGATAATCGATATCCCCATTTGTTCTCGTCCGGCTCAGTCCATTAAAATACATGATTTTAGCTGTTTGTTTTCCATTTACTTCCGTTACAAGATGTGTGCCTTCCCCTACTCCATCCCGATGAAGATCAATTGCAACTTCAATGCTGGGATTTGCTTCCAGAATCGGGCGCACTCCAGCTTCCGCATATTCGTATGCATTGTTTCTGTCCATCTGCCCATTGATAATATCATATACTCCTGTATCATGAATTGTTTCAATCCCTTTTTGATTCAACAATGTTGTCAGATATTCTCCGATTCCTACGATACTCGTACTTGGATCCCCCGGAATAGAATCTGCAAATTCTTCCTGTGAATGAGTATGGAAAATCAGAATCTTCGGTCCTCCTGTTGTATCATCAATCTTCATACTGCGGCTGAGTAAATCATCTGCATTCAGTTGTTCCGGTCCGATCATCGTAGAACTGTCCACTGTGTAAAAATTACTCAGAAGATAGTCAAAATCCCGAAGCTTTTCAATCGACATGTCGATGGGGGATTGCCCTTGCGGCGATATAGATACCGGAACATCTGCCGTCTTATTTTCTCCTACCAGATTTCCGTTTTCATCTACTACGTTTTCGTCATTTGCCTGACTTTCCAGAATTTTTGCAATTGTTTCTTCATCTTCCACCTGAGATTCCAATGATTCCTTAGCAGAAACATATTCCACCAGAGGGAGCCAGGCCAGTGCTTTTTCCTTCAGCCAGGCTCCTACATCCAGGTCCGGCTCCTCTTTCAGATATACTAAACCAGGCATATACATCTTCTGCGTATATTCCCGGATTGCCTTTTGCCCTTCATATTTCCAGGCTTTCCATAAATCTTTTCCGCCTCCGATAACAACAGTACATACAAGCACACCTGCTGCCAGCGGAAACATCCACATTCTGTCATTTCTCATACCAGCCCTCTCTTCCAATGTATTCTCCGGACACACCTGGGCTATTTATATGATTTTTTTCAATCTATTATTCCTGCTGCTCTTTTGACACTTTCTCTGTATTTGTAAACAGCAGGTTCAGTGCTTCCGATATCGTATAGCTGATTTGTTTTACCATCTCGTCTATATCCTTCGGTGTAACGAACATTCCATTCAGATGGGGTGAAATCAGCTCGCGTACAAACTCGTATTTCTCGGCAGCATTATAAGAACGCAAAACCTCTCCCACACTCTTCAACGTTTCGGAAGATTCCATTGCCGCAATTAAATTTTCCATTGTATCATTTACAATCGTTGCCGCATCAACCACAGTTGGCACACCGATACCGATTACCGGAATGCCAAGTGTTTCTTTTGTCAGCCCTCTTCTGTGGTTTCCTACGCCAGATCCCGGATGAATTCCTGTGTCTGCAATCTGGATGGTGCGATTCAAGCGCCTGCTGTTTCTTGCAGCCAATGCATCGATTGCGATGACAAGATCCGGCTTCGTCTCATTTACGACTCCCCTCACAATTTCAACTGTCTCCATCCCGGTCTGCCCCATCACCCCTGGTACAATCGCACTGAGCATATTTACATCTTTCAGCCCCATGGCATACTTTCCATATTCTTTTACAATATGGCGTGTTACGCACAGATTATCAACCACATATGGACCCAATGCATCCGGTGTAACCTGCCGGTTTCCAAGTCCTACTATTAGAACGGAAAACTCTTTTTGCTCCACCTTCTGCTTCGCCAGAAGTTCTCCAATAAATCCGGCAACTCCTTCTGAAATTTCCCTGTGATACCCTTCATCCGGCACTGCCATATTTGGTGCTTCCAGCGTAAGATATGTCCCTACCGGTTTACCCATTGTTTTCGCACCTTTCTCTGTTTCAATCCGAACTTTCGTAATTCGGATTTCTCGCTCTTCATCATAATGTTCTTCCACTACAACTCCCTGTACCTCTACATTATCAGATTCAAATCGTTCTTTTTCTTCCAGGGCAAGGTCCGTACGAACACTATATTTTTCCAACATTTCCTCTCATCCTCGCTTTATTTCTTTTTGTTTCATAATAAACCTTAGTTTTTCCAACATTTTCAGAAATATGTAT
>CASERA010000198.1 GCA_949290175.1 uncultured Ruminococcus sp. | reverse complement strand
GATTTTGTTTCGTATGCAATGCGTGCAGATGTAGCTGATCCTGACGCACTTCAAACTCTGGGAGGAAAAAACCTGGATGGGGCTGTTGTGGCGGTTTCTGAGAATCTGGAAGCGAGTATTATGGCTACCATTATTTCAAAAGAGATGGGAATTCCTTATGTATTGGCAAAGGCAAAAGATGACCTTCAGGGCGCCATTCTGAAAAAGGTAGGGGCAGATGCCATTGTATATCCAGAAAGAGATATGGGGGGAAGAGTGGCGAAAAGTCTGATTTCCAAAGCATTTGCGGATTGGATAGAGCTGTCTTCAGAGTACAGTATGGCGGAAGTCGCTGTTCCGGATAAGTGGGTTGGAAAAAGTTTGAGTGAGTTGAAAGTTCGTGAATTGTATCAGATTAATGTGGTAGGCATCATCAGAAATGAAGAGGTGGACGTTACGTTTGATCCACAGGAACCTATTCCTGAAGGAGCGATTTTAATTTTAATCGGAGCAAATTCTATACTGGAAAAATTCATGCATGGAAGTAGAAGATTATGATAACAAGTACAAGTAATCAAAGAGTAAAAGAATTACTGCAGTTACAAAAAAAGAGCCGTGTACGCAGTAAGGAAGGTGTTTTCATTGCGGAAGGAATCAGGATGGTTCGGGAAACTCCTTTAAATAGATTGGAAAAACTGTATTTTTCAGAAAGTTTTTCCAGAAAGCATGGGAATACTGTGCTGACAGAGATTTTTGGCGCAGACGCTGCGTCAGATTCGAGAATCAAAGGAAAAGTAGAAATCGTATCGGATACAGTGTTTGCCTATGTATCTGATACGAAGACTCCTCAGGGAGTTCTGGCAGTTGTACGTCAGATGGAATATGAGCTATCTGATATGACAGGGTGCCAGAGTCCGCATTTACTGATTTTGGACAATCTTCAGGACCCGGGAAACCTGGGAACTATTTTCAGAACTGCGGAAGCGGCAGGTGTAACGGGCATTGTAATGAGCCGTGACTGTGCAGATATTTACAATCCCAAGACAATCCGTTCCACAATGGGGGCATTGTATAGAATGCCATTTTTATATATGGAAGATTTAATCCAGACAATTGAAGAGCTTAAACAGCAAAAAATTTGTATTTATGCGGCACATCTGGAAGGCAAGAATACTTATGATAAGGAAGATTACAGTCAGGGAACTGCATTTTTGATTGGAAATGAAGGAAATGGATTGAGGAAAGAAGTTGCAGATTGTGC
Source organism: uncultured Ruminococcus sp. (assembly GCA_949290175.1). Classification (GTDB taxonomy): domain Bacteria; phylum Bacillota; class Clostridia; order Lachnospirales; family Lachnospiraceae; genus Mediterraneibacter. The sequence goes on along the minus strand of CASERA010000198.1, from coordinate 2,305 downwards.
GGATACATGGATTCGGATTCCGATGGCGGGACAAGTAGAGTCTTTGAATGCGGCAGTGGCTGCGACAGTGTTGATGTTTGAGGTAAGCAGGCAAAGGAGATAAAATTACAACCGGCAGAGGTGAGTTTATGGAACCGTTATTAGATCTGACAAAAGAATATGGACTGGTTCTCGATGGAGGCGGCGCCAGAGGCGCCTATCAGATAGGTGCATGGAAAGCGCTTGCAGAAGCAGGTGTGAAATTCAGGGCAGTTGCAGGGACCTCAGTAGGAGCATTAAACGGAGCATTAATCTGCATGGATAACGTGGAAAATGCGGAAAGAATCTGGAAAGAGATGAAATTTTCACGCGTGATGGATGTGGATGATGCATGGATGGAGCATTTATTCAGCAAGGATGGAAAATTTAAAGAAATTATTTCTGAGATTTGGAAGAAGCTTTCTGATGGAGGTGTAGACATTACCCCATTAAGAAAACTGATACATGAAATTGTTGACGAGGAGAAAATCCGAAATTCCGGCAAGCAGTTCTGTCTTTTAACTTTTTCCGTTACGGATATGAAAGAGATGGATTTGGATTTGACGGATATCCCGGAAGGGGCATTGGAAGATTTCCTGCTTGCAAGTGCATATCTGATAGGGTTTAAGAACGAAAAGCTTCAGGGCAAACGTTATATAGACGGAGGAGTGATTAATAATGTCCCGTTAAACTCTTTGGTAAAACGCGGATATAAAGATATCATTACAATCCGAATTCACGGGCCGGGCAGAGAGCCGAAAGTAAAAATGCCGAAAGACGGCGAGTTATATGAAATCAGTCCCAGGGTTCGTCTTGGAAGTATTCTGGATTTTGACAGCAAAAGAAGCCGGCAGAATCTGAAAATTGGTTACTATGATGCAAAACGAATGCTATATGGTCTGGAAGGATATATGTATTATATCGAGCAGACTCATGAGGAAGCCTGGTATGAAGACAGGCTTAGGCAGGTATCAGAACTGGAGAAGGCGGAAATGGCATTTGTGCTGAAACTGCCCATGGGATTTACAGATAAAGAACTATATTTGGCGATGTTGGAAGCAAGTGCAAAGCTGCTTCACATCTCCAAATATCAGATATATACGGCAGAAAATTTATATCAGATGATTGCAGAGCGTTATGATAAACTGGAAAATCAGGTTCATCTGCCGAGATTCACACATACATTAATTAATATAGAAAGGAACAGAATCATGGACTTAAAAGGAAGAAACTTTTTGACACTGAAAGATTTTACACCGGAGGAAATCACATATTTACTGGATTTAGCGGCAGATTTGAAAGAAAAGAAAAAAAATGGTGTTCCGGTTGACTATTATAAAGGGAAAAATATTGCTCTGCTCTTTGAAAAAACAAGTACGAGAACACGTTGTGCGTTTGAAGTTGCCGCCCATGATCTTGGAATGGGTACAACGTATCTGGATTCAAGCGGTTCCCAGATTGGAAAGAAAGAGAGTATTGAGGATACGGCACGCGTTCTTGGAAGAATGTATGATGGAATTGAATATCGCGGATTTGGCCAGGAAGTTGTTGAAGAGCTGGCAAAATATGCGGGAGTTCCTGTATGGAATGGTCTGACAAATGAATATCATCCTACACAGATGTTGGCGGATATGCTGACAATCCGTGAGAATCTCGGTGAGCTGAAAGGTTTGAAACTGGTATACATGGGAGATGCCAGATATAATATGGGGAATTCTCTGATGATTGCATGTTCCAAACTAGGATTGGATTTTGTCGCATGTACTACAAAAAAATATTTCCCGAATGAAGAATTGGTAGAGCTGTGCCGCGGCTATGCAGAAAAATCCGGAGCAACGATTACATTGACGGAGGATGTGGCAGAGGGAACCAAAGACGCAGACGTTATTTACACGGATGTATGGGTATCCATGGGTGAGCCTGATGAAGTCTGGGAAGAAAGAATCAAAGAATTGTCACCATATAAGGTTACAAAAGAAGTGATGGCAAATGCAAAGGACAGCGCAATCTTCCTGCATTGTCTTCCTGCCTTCCATGATTTGAAAACAAAAATTGGGAAAGAAATGGGAGAACGTTTTGGAATTGTAGATATGGAAGTAACGGATGAAGTGTTTGAGTCTGAGCAGTCAAAAGTTTTTGATGAAGCAGAGAATCGTATGCATACGATTAAAGCGGTCATGGCAGCGACTTTAGGAGAGTTCTAAATGAAAGCAGATATATTAAAAATGCTGCGGGAAAGTGATGATTATGTTTCCGGACAGCAAATCTGCGACAAATTCGGCGTGTC
>CASERA010000197.1 GCA_949290175.1 uncultured Ruminococcus sp. | reverse complement strand
CACCGTCCAGGGATTGCGGCAGCCCTATTTCAATCACCGCATACGGTTTTCCCGATTCATCACACAATTCTACTACATACCGATTGTTTTCCTTTGCAGTTTTTGGGAAAATCCGATCTCCCAGCACCGCCGATTTCTTGTATTCCACCCTCAGTTGATGCATGTCCAAATCATCCGGAAGTACTTCCATCGCCATTTGAACATACTGGCAGTTGTTTACATGCTCGTTCGTATCAATATGATATTTTCTAACCGGAAAATCCGGAAGACTTTCTGTCTGTTTTGGGAGCAGAATTTTACGGTCTTCATATTCCATTTCTAACGGCGGCTCTACTTCATAGATAAGAGCCTCCTCTTCTTTGGGTCTTGCCGGACGCCCCCTTTCCAAATCCATGAACGCCCATACCGAATATGCATAGGCTATCCTGCATCCCTGCTCATCTTCCATTACAAAGTTTCTATATCCGTAAATCCCCTGAAATCCCGTTGCAAAAGTCCCGATTCTTATTTTTTCTCCTAACTTTGGAAAACGCTCAGCCACTACCTGCCAGTATAAAAGGATCCACGCTTTCTTCTTTTCTTTTAAGACCTCCATCCCCATTCCGACGTCTTCTGAATGAAAGGTACTGCAATCCTGAAAATAATTAATCAAGCCCGGCAGACTCATCTTTCCCGTATGATCAATCTCACTGTATCTTACTCTGCTTTCAAATGAATACATTTTCTTCTTTCCTTTCCATACGTTCTTCTCTCTGCTATTCTTCTGCTTTATAGCTGTGCTCCATTGTGATAACACATTGATATCGATAATCTATTTCCTGTAATCGTCTCATCAGTTCCAGCTGAATCTGATTCTCCTTTTCCTGTTCATATCCAAAAGGAACCACCATATCAAAAATCAGATTAATCTGCCCTCTCCCATTCACCACGCGTAAATCATGAATACTGCATGCAGAATCTACTTCCGCCAGTGTCTGTTCTACTTTTTTGCGTACTTCCATCACCTGCTCATTTTTCATCTCAATCGGGTCCATATGAATGACCAGCAGGATTCCAAATTTATCGACAGCATCCCTCTCAATCCGGTCAATCAACTCATGTGCTGCTTCAATATTCACATCGTTAGGCACTTCCGCATGAATCGATGCCATACTCTGGTTCGGTCCATAATTATGTATGATCAAATCATGAGTCCCTTCAATCCCGTCGTATCCCTCTACAAAATGCTTCACCCTGTCGTAAGCTTCCGGATCAATCGCTTCTCCAATCAGAGGTTCCAATGTGTCTTTTGCAATTCCAATGCCTGCCCACATCACAACCAATGCAACTCCGATTCCCACAATTCCATCAATATTAATTCCTGTAATACGGAAAAAGAAAAGTGAAAAGATAGTCGCACTTGTTGTAACCACATCTCCCATGGAATCTGTGAACACCGCCATCATCACTTTGGAATCAATCTTCTTTCCGAGTTTCCTGTTAAAAATTCCAAGCCACAGTTTCACTCCAATTGACAAAATCAGAATCAACACGGAAACTATCTGGAAATTCAATATTTCCGGTGTCCGTATCTTAGAAATCGAATCTTTTAGAAAGGTAAATCCGACCTCCAGAACCAGAAAAGATACAATAAGTGCCGCAATATATTCGATTCTCCCATGTCCGAAAGGATGCTCCTTATCCGCAGGCTTTTCTGCCATTTTTACACCGATAAAACTGATGATGGAAGACGCAGCATCTGATAAGTTATTGAATGCATCTGCTGTAACAGAAACACTATGGAGCAAAAGCCCCACAATGAACTTAACCAAAAATAAAAATACATTACATACAATACCTACAATACTCGCCAGAACTCCATATCTTGTCCGAACGGCTGATTTTTCTACCGACTGATAATCTTTCACAAAATGTTTGACTAAAAATTCCGTCATGCTTTCTCTCAAGTCTCCTTCATATCAAATTAGTTCCATTTTTCCAGGAAATAGAATTTAATCTTAAAGTCTGACGCTGCTGTTACTTCTGCATACTCCTCTTCCGTTAATACATTTTTCAGCTTTTGCTTCCCCTCATCGGGAACTACCGCATTTGCCGCATCCATAAAGCATAATCCCGGATAAAGCACACACCACCAGTTATGCCCTTTTGCAGCACCGATTTCAATTCGCAGTGCTTCGTAATTGCCCGCCGGAAAGGTAACATCTCCATAAGTCTTATCTGGAAAATACGCAGTCGTTACCGCCGCTGTCACCGGATAATCATATCCATGTGCCTGTACAATCTGTTTACTGATTACTTCCAGCTCATCCGTATGCCGGCGCATCCAATCTTTGGTACTCTCTACGTCCATCTCTTTCGGAAGGTTTTGTTCCAGATAATCCAGCACACCGTCTCTGACTGTCAGTTTAAGATTCTGATCCTCTTCACTGTCGCTGTTTGCTAAAATATGAAACCGCAGCACCTCCTCAGCAAGATGACGCTGAGTTTCCTCCTTTGCTGCCACTTCTGTCCTCCAGACAAAAATCCCTGTAACCATTGCCGCAATTATAAACGCCATCAGAAAAATAATCTTATCCGCATGTTTGTTTATAAAAGCTCTTACTTTCCGCTTTACTGCCATATGTACTCCTCCATATCATTGTTGATATTTAGAGTATGGACAAAATCACGGATATTATTCAATTGGGGACGTAGTGAAATTCAATTTTACTACGTCCCCAATTGAAGCACTGCATTTACTTGTGCCTTAGTAAATCTGTCACGGCTACCGCCTGATTCTCTATATGCTGTCCCATAATCTCAGAAGCAGTGGCTTTGCTGCCCTTCGCTATCGCCTGGATAATTGCCTCATGTTCTTCCAGAAGCTGCGGATAGCATTCTTTCCGCTTCAGATATTCCACCCGATAGCGATACATCTGCTCCCTGAAATTATTCAGAAGTTGTATCAGCTTCTGATTATCGGTAGACTGATAAATAATATCATGATATACCACATCTACTTCTGCAATCTTTGTCACATCTTCACTATCCAGTGAGGCCTCAAAATCTTTCGCCGCATGCTTCAACTCTTCTAATCCCTCTTTCGTCATACGATCACATGCAAGCTGTACAGCCAGCTCTTCCAGTGATTTCCTGACTTCAAGTACGTCTCTTAGACTCTTCTCTGTAATTTCAGCAACCTCTGCGCCTCTGCGGGGAATCATCAATACCAGCCCCTCCAGTTCCAGCTTGCGGATTGCTTCCCGAATCGGCGTACGGCTTACGCCCAGTTTATTTGCCAGTTTAATTTCCATAAGTCGTTCTCCGGGTTTTAGTTCTCCCCGAAGGATGGCTTGCCTCAATGTCTTAAATACAACATCCCGAAGCGGGAGATATTCATCCATTGTTACTTCTAATTTTGGTTCCATCTTATGTCCTCCTCGCACCATGCACATTCGTTACATACACCTGCTTCGCCAGCCCCTTTCTGCGAATTCTCTCCTGCGCCTTTCTCGCCGCCGCACGGCTTTCAAACAGGCCAAATACCGTGGGGCCACTTCCGCTCATCATTGCATTCAACGCTCCAGCCTCTTTCATCTCATTTTTAATTTCTTCAATCACCGGATACATTGGAATCGTGACATCTTCAAGAACATTGCCCATATGTTCCGCTATCTCTCTAAGTGATCCATTCTCCAATCCCCGAATCAATGCATCAATATCCGGATGCTCTACAATTTCCTTTGCATCCAGCGCTTCATATACGACCTTCGTGGATACGCTGATCGGCGGTTTTGCAACCAGCACCGTACATGCCGGAATCGACGGGAGAACCGTCAGTTCTTCTCCGATTCCTTCTGCCAGCACCGTACCTCTCATGATACAATAAGGGACGTCTGCTCCCAGCTTTACACCGCGCTCCATCAGTGCTTCCCGGCTCAACCCCAAGCGAAACATCTTATTCATTCCAAACAGAACTGCCGCCGCATTGGAACTTCCTCCTGCCATCCCTGCTGCCACCGGAATATGTTTATTCAAAATGATCTTCACACCACCCGGCAGTCCAAATTCTTCCATCAGCATCGCCGCTGCCTTATATGCAATATTGTTCTGGTCTACCGGAAGAAAATACAGATTGGTCTCCACCTGAATTCCCGCCTGTTCTTTTCTGATAATTGTTACATCATCATAAATATATATCGACTGCATAATCATTCTGACATCATGATAACCATTTTCACGTCTTCCTAAGACGTCCAATCCCAGATTAATCTTGGCAAGTGCCTTTAATTTGATCTGTTTCATCCTGTGTCCTCCGCTTGTATCTTGTATACATTCTGTGTATAGTATACCCAGTTTATCTGTAAAAATCAACGTTTTATCTGCCCATCTTTTCTCAATTTAACTGTCGGTTCATCCCCACTTCCTTGCATATAATCAGTTTTTCCCCTGCTTTTAAATTCCCGTTTTCCAGATTATTTGCCTCTCGAATTCCCTCTTCCGTAGTCATATACTGCTTTGCCAGTGTCCAGAGGTCATCCCCTGTTTTCACGATATAACCTACAATTCCCGGGCGCTCTTCCAGTTCCTCACGAGAAATCTCCTCCAGCCTTACTCCTGTGATTACCTCCATTGGCACTGCATTTCTTAAAAACATATCAAAGGCAAGAACTGCCTTCACTTCTACCGCTTCACTTCCAGTCATGGTAACAGAAAGCTGTTCTACATGGTAAGAGAACTGAAAACAAACGTCCTCTGACATATCAGGGCATTCCAGAAAATAAGAAAACGGCACCATTCCCTGCCAGCTTCCGAATGGCATTCCATCATCCGCTTTGAGATAAAGAAATGATAAATGAAGAATACCTTCAATCAATACTCCCGTTTCATTTGATGTTTCCTTTCCCTGCACTTCCATATGCTCAATCTGCACACTGCCGTCACTATGACAAATCTGCAAAACATCATCCTTCAATTCAGGCAGAGACAAACTCTCTGAAACTTTGCACTTCGAATGATTCTGTAATTTCAACTCTTCATAGACAGCTTCTCTCGTATCAAATACCACTTTTTTATCCAGAGAATATAAATCTTCCAGAAGTTCAATCTCCTCTTCTTCATAAAGATTCATCCGCAGATTCATGGTGCCTTCAATTCCCAGAATCCGCATTTCCCCATCCTCATCCATTCTGACATCAACCAGTGTATCCTCTAATGAATTATGTATGTAATAATACATATCTTCTTCCACGCCATTGCACTCAATTCTCCCTTCATACGGAACGCTTTGCTCCAACCAGTCCGTTTTACCTTCTTCCGATAAATACATACAGAATATCAAAAGCTCTCCCCTAAGAAGCATCTCATTCTGTCCAAGACGAATCTCCAGCTTTCTGCTGCTTACATTGGTCAGAAGCATCTGCCCGATACTCTCCTTTGTACCTGGAAGCGTCACCTCTTCTTTGATACGGTAGGTATCCTTTTTCGTTGTATGAAGCTTCAGCAGATTCACACTCCGCCATTTCTTATAAACAGGAATCTCACAATCCAAATCAACTGCTGTCTCTTCCTCTTTGAGCTTTTCCCTTCCAATTTCCATTTCAATCATTGCACGAATACTGATTTTTCTTGAATGAACCAGGGTAGTACCAAATTCTACGCGGATATTCTGAACAAAATACTGCTCCATCTCGTCGCCTTCCGTATATACCATCTCTTCGAACGGAAGCTTCCCTTCCAGTACCGCTGGCTGTGGTTCTGCCTGCTCTGTAACATACAAAATCTGAAAATACAGCTTTCCGGAAATCTTCACATAATTTTCAACCAGCCTGATATCCTCGATTTTCACTTCTCCTTTTCCCTGGATAATCTGCCGTATATCCTCTTTTGCATCCGGTACATTATAATCCTCATCCAAATAAAACTGGTCAAATGTCCGCTTCCCTTCCTGATTATATCGTATCGCTTTCTGAATTAGTTCCATATGCTCCTCCTCTAATTAAATAAGACTTCCTTTTCGATTTCTTCCAGCTCGACTACCACATACGGATAGGTCGTCACCTCTTTTGTCTTCTCCCCCTTTTCAGGCCCCAGAAGTTTGGTATGTATCAACACCGCATTGTCCGTTTCATAGAGTTTTGTCACCTCCACACTGTAACCACTTTTACTTTGTGCTCCGTAACCTCTCGCAATATAGGACTTTCCCTGATCGGAATATGTCAGCATAAACGGCTGCGTTTTCTCTTCTATCTTCTCTTTCAACTCCTTTGGTATCTTTTCCTTATTCATCACCGTAAACGGAATATCCCTGATTTTCTCTGCCTCTTCCTGTCTGCTGATACATCCTGACAGGAGCAGAACTGCTGTAAACACTGTCAGACATCGTATGAAATGCTTTTTCCATTCCGATATCCGAATTTTCTGTTTTTCTCTCATTTTCCGCCTCGGACAGATTCTCTCTCTTTATCATATTATCCTTTTCCTTTTTTTATTCCCAAAACCTGTACATGAAATACGTCTGGTCAATCCAGTATATGCTTGTCTTTTCCAAATTGCTCTAGTATAATCGTAATATATATCTGGAAAATATCCCTCTCCCGAAAACGAGGGAATTTAAAAAGAAAAGAGGATAGAATTATATGTTTAGATTTATTTGTGTCATCATATTCCTGGTCCTGTTTTTAATTCTGTCAATCCCGGTTTTTCTGGTCGAATGGCTCATCGGCAAAGTCAACCGGAAAGCACGCGATTACAGTTCATTGAGAATTGTACAATGGGGATTTAAAATGATTTTAAAAATGACGGGAGTTCAGGCGACTGTAATCGGAGAAGAGAATATACCGGATGAACCGGTTTTGTTTATCGGAAATCATCGGAGCTTTTTCGACATCCTGTTAACCTACTCACGCTGTAAAAGGCTGACTGGTTATATTGCAAAAAAAGAAATGGAGCATATCCCGTCTCTTTCTACATGGATGCGTTTTGTTTACTGTCTTTTCCTCGACAGGGCGAACCCAAAAGAAGGGCTAAAAACCATTCTGCAGGCTATCGATTACGTCAAAAAAGGGATTTCCATCTGTATTTTTCCGGAAGGAACCCGTAACAAGGGAGAAGAACTTAGTTTACTTCCTTTTAAAGATGGTGCCTTTAAAATTGCTTCAAAAACAAACTGTGCCATTATTCCAATTTCGATGAACAATACGGCGGCAATTTTTGAAAATCAGTTTCCCCGGATTAGAAAGGTAAAAGTTGTAGTAGAGTATGGAAAACCCATTTATATCAAAGATTTAGCCCCGGAAGATAAAAAACACATCGGCACGTATGTCCAGAATGTGATTCAGGAAACAATCAATAAGAATGCCTGCTTAATTCAAGAATAATACTGCCCGTCGTCCCCCTTTGAACTGACCTTAAAAATCCGTTTTAAAGGGGACGTTTTTATGTTCTGAATCCTTTTACTTTTTTTTAACCTGTGATATAGTATAACAGAATCTATTTGAAAATATTTCTAAATAAAAAGGAGATTCTTATGAGAGCAGACAACCTAACATTGCTCACCGATTTATATGAACTAACCATGATGCAGGGATACTTTGAAAAACAGACAAATGAGACTGTCATTTTTGATGTGTTTTTCCGTCAAAATCCTGTAGAAAACGGCTATTCCATTATGGCAGGCCTGGAGCAAGTCATTGAATATATCAAAAACTTAAATTTTTCCTATGAAGACGTAGACTATCTGCGGAGCCTCGGTATCTTCAGCGAGGATTTCCTGCATTATCTAAGTGGTTTCCATTTCAGCGGCAATATTTATGCCATTCCTGAGGGAACTGTTATCTTTCCAAAGGAACCGCTGATTAAAGTCATTGCACCTATTATGGAAGCTCAGCTTGTGGAAACTGCAATTTTAAATATTATCAATCATCAATCTCTGATTGCTACAAAAACAGCTCGTGTTGTCTTTGCGGCACAGGGAGACGGAGTCATGGAATTCGGACTGCGCCGTGCACAGGGACCGGATGCAGGTCTTTATGGCGCCAGAGCTGCCATGATTGGCGGATGTGTGGGAACTTCCAATGTTCTTGCCGGCAAAATGTTCGATGTCCCGATTATGGGAACTCATGCACACAGCTGGATTATGAGCTTCCCGGATGAATATACCGCGTTTAAAGCCTATGCTGATTTATATCCGGATGCGTGTACACTCCTTGTGGATACCTATGATACGCTGAAATCCGGTGTACCAAATGCAATCCGTGTATTTAAGGAAATGCGTGATGCAGGTATCAAACCAAAGAGTTACGGCATTCGTCTGGACAGCGGTGACCTTGCCTACCTTTCCAAAAAGGCACGGGTTATGCTGGATAATGCCGGATTCACGGATGCTGTTATCGCTGCTTCCAATGATTTGGACGAGCTTTTAATCCACGACTTAAAAATGCAGGGTGCGGCAATCACTTCCTGGGGAGTCGGAACCAATCTGATTACTTCCAAAGACTGCCCTTCTTTTGGTGGTGTCTACAAACTGGCTGCCATTGAAAAGGACGGAGTATTTATTCCCAAAATTAAAATTTCGGAAAATACAGAAAAAATTACCAATCCCGGAAATAAAACAATTTATCGTGTATATGATAAAGAAAGTGGTAAAATCCGCGCAGACCTGATTTGTTTCGCCGATGAGACGTATGATGATTCCAAAGAACTACTTTTATTTGATCCAAATGCAACCTGGAAAAAAACACGTCTGCCGGGCGGAAGCTATACGATGCGCGAGCTCCTGGAACCAATATTTATTCACGGCGAATGTGTTTACAATTCTCCGTCTGTAATGGAGATTGCAGACTACTGCAGACAGGAAAAAGAAACTTTATGGGATGAGACAAAGCGTCTTTTCTATCCCCATAAAGTTTATATAGATTTATCAAAAAAACTTTATGACACCAAAGTTGCCCTTCTCAATGAAGTAGGCAACAGTGACAGGGTATCAGAATAGGAGATTTATCATGAAAATTATTGTATTGGCAGGAGGATTGAGTACAGAACGTGACGTATCACTCGCTTCTGCTGCCGGAATCTGTAAAACATTACTTGAAAAAGGCCATGAGGCATTTCTGCTGGACGTATTTATGGGACTGGAAAATGCACCGGAAAATTTAGAAGATGTATTCACACTCCCGGATCACGGTCTTGGAATCGCAAAAAATATTTCGGAAATAGAACCTGACCTAGAAGCAATCAAAGCATCCAGACCGGATCAGTCCCCTTGTTTCTTCGGACCAAATGTCATCGAATTATGCCGTATGGCAGACATCACATTCCTCGGACTTCACGGAGGAGAAGGTGAAAACGGAAAACTCCAGGCAGCATTCGATTTACTTGGAATCCGCTACACCGGACCGGATTCTCTCGGATGTGCCGTTGCCATGGACAAAGGACTGACAAAACAGGTCTTCCTGGAATCCGGCGTGGATACCCCGGCAGGAGTCTGCCTGTACAAAAACAATTCCAACTGCTCACTGAGAGCACTGGGATTACAGCTTCCGGTTGTCGTAAAACCTTGTTCCGGCGGTTCCAGTATCGGAGTTTATATTGTAAATACAGAAGAGGAATATCAGGAAGCCTTGAAAAAGTCTTTCCGCTATGAAGATGAGGTGATTGTTGAAACTTACATCAAAGGCCGTGAATTTGCATGTGGTGTGATTGATGGAAAGGCACTTCCTCCAATTGAAATCATTCCCAAAACCGGATTTTTTGATTATGCCAACAAATACCAGGCAGGGGCAACGGAAGAAGTCTGCCCGGCAGATATCAGCGAAGAAATCGCAGAACGTATGAAAGCACTTACAGTAAAAGCCTTTAAGGCGCTGAAACTGAATGTTTACAGCCGTGCTGATTTTCTTCTTGACGAAGCCGGAAACTTATATTGCCTGGAAATGAACACACTTCCCGGGATGACTTCTGCCAGCCTCCTTCCAAAAGAAGCACAGGCTGCCGGAATTGAATACGCAGATTTATGTGAACTGATTATCCAGAAATCAATGGAAGCAAGATATCAATAAAGGACGGGATATTTATGAAAAATATGACTTTAAAAGAGATTGCCGTTGCCTGCGGCGGGATTTACTACGGAGATGATGAAAACTACTATAAAGAAGTTTCCAGTGTAGTCATTGACAGCAGGAAAATTCAAAAAGACAGTCTTTTTATCGCAATCCGTGGTGCTCGGGTGGACGGTCATATGTTTATCCCTCAGGCAATCCGTGACGGTGCACTCTGCGCAATTTCTGAAAAACGAATTGAAAATGCACCCTATCCTTATATTATGGTAACTTCCTGTGAGCAGGCTCTCAAGGACATCGCCGAGCATTATCGAAAAGGTTTGAACCTGAAAGTTGTCGGCATCACTGGCAGTGTAGGGAAAACAAGCACAAAAGAAATGATTGCTTCCGTACTGGGGCAGAAATATAATGTGCTGAAAACAGCTGGAAATTTCAACAACGAAATTGGTCTTCCACTGACTATCTTCAACATTCGGGAAGAGCATGAAGTGGCGGTCCTGGAACTTGGCATCAGCAATTTCGGCGAAATGGAGCGCCTTGCCAAGATTGCTCGTCCAGATATCTGCGTAATAACTAATATTGGAGTTGCACATCTGGAATTTTTGAAATCGCGGGAAGGTATCTTAAAAGCTAAGACTGAAATTTTTAAATATATGAACCCTAACGGTTCTATTATCCTGAACAAAGACGATGACATGCTGGCAACAGTGCATCCCGCAAACCGGATAGATCCGGTCTTTTTCGGGTTGAATGAGAATTGTACTTTCCACGCAGATAACATCTGCAATCTGGGATTGAAAGGAACTGATGCCCGTTTCCACACACCGGTTTCTTCTTTTACTGCACATATTTCCATTCCGGGCAAACATATGGTCCATAATGCACTTGCCGGTATTGCAGTGGGATATGCCCTGGACATGAATGACGAAGAAATCAAAGCCGGTATTGAATCCCTTGTGCCTTTAGCCGGAAGAAATAACCTGATTGAAACCGGACATCTGACGATTATCGATGACTGCTACAATGCAAACCCAGCTTCCACAAAAGCATCTCTCGATGTACTTTCGAAGGCATCCACACGTACTGTTGCAATCCTGGGTGATATGTTTGAGCTTGGAGATTCGGAAAACGAAATGCATTATGATGTTGGAAGATATGCTGCAAAACTCGGAATCGATATGCTGATCTGCATAGGGCTTCTTTCTGAACATATGGCATATGGTGCATCTGAACAGAATACGACTATGAAGGTCTGCTATTTTGAAACAAAAGAGGATTTTCTGAAACAGTTGCCTGAGCTGATTGAAGAAAAAGATACAATTCTTGTAAAAGCATCCCACGGAATGCATTTTTCAGAAATTGTAAAAGTACTAAAAGAGAGGTAACACATGAATTATCAAATGCTTGTTCTGGATTTGGACGGAACTCTGACCAACTCCAGAAAAGAACTAACAGAAGCAACCAGAAAGGCCCTGATTGAGATTCAGGAAGATGGAAAAAAGGTGGTTCTTGCAAGCGGACGTCCAATCAATGGCATCGTCCCACTTGCAGAAAAGCTGGAACTGTCACGTTTTGGAGGATATATGCTGTCTTTCAACGGTGCAAGAATCACACAATGCTCCACCGGAAATGTAATTTACAATCGGACACTTCCTGCAAGCGTTATTTTACCGATTTACGAACTTGTAAAATCTTACGAAGGCCTTGATATTCTGACTTATGACGGCGAGCGGATACTTTCCGGTATTGCTGCAAATATATATACGGAAAAAGAATCTTTTATCAATAAAATGGAAATTGTTCATGCTGAAGATTTTGTAGAGCGTCTTACATTTCCGGTCAACAAATTGTTAATTCCGGGAGAACCTTCTACACTGGAGAAAATTATGCCTCTTCTTCAGAAAAAATTCCATACATTACTGAACATTTACCGTTCTGAGCCTTTCTTCCTGGAAATCATGCCTCAGAATATTGATAAAGCATACTCCCTGCAAAAACTGCTAAGCAGCATTGGACTTACCGCTGATGAAATGATTTGCTGTGGAGACGGATTTAATGATATTTCTATGATTGAATATGCAGGTCTTGGCGTGGCAATGGCAAATGCACAGCCAATCGTCAAAGATACCGCAGATTTCATTACAAAATCAAATGATGAAGATGGTGTCCTGCATGTAATTAATACATTTCTTCGTTAGAATACATGCTGACAAAATGAAAGAAAAAACGGGACCAATGTAAAACAGATGACTCCGTTAAATACAGACAGTACAACTGTTTCTTCATTGGTACCCCGTATTACATTTCCTATTACAGCTCCAATTCTGCCAGAACTTTATGAAGCTCTTCTGCTGATTTCTTCAGCTTTTCTTTTTCATCTTCATTTAAAGGAATTTCCAGTATTTGTTCCACACCGCTCTGTGATACAATTGTTGGAACGCTAATACAGAGGTCATTCAATCCATACTCTCCTTCCATCAGACTGGAAACCGGAAGTACCGAATGCTCGTTGCGTATGATACTTTCAGCAATCCTGCTTACTGCCATAGCAACTCCATAATATGTCGCTCCCTTACGCTCAATAATCTCATATGCACTATCCCGTACATTTCTATAAATCTCTTCCATAGATTCTCTATGATTATAATGCCCGCGCAGCTCACAGAAATCATGAATATCAATTCCGGAAACATTTGCACCACTCCAAACTGCCAGCTCACTGTCTCCATGTTCTCCGATAATAAAAGCATGAACACTTCTGCTGTCCACCTGAAGATGTTCACTCAACAGATAGCGGAAACGCGCAGAATCCAGAACTGTACCACTTCCGATAACTCTTTCTTTCGGATATCCCGAAATCTTCAATGCCGCATAGGTTAGAATATCCACTGGATTTGCCACAATCAGCAAAGTACCCTCAAAATTCCTTTTTGTAATCTCTGGAATAATAGATTTAAAAATTGCAACATTTTTATGTACCAGATCCAGCCGTGTTTCTCCCGGTTTCTGGTTCGCCCCTGCTGTGATGATAATCAGAGCGCAGTCGCTGATATCATCATATGTTCCTGCATAGATTTTCATTGGATGTGCAAATGGACGGCCGTGGCTTAAATCCATAGCTTCACCCTCCGCTTTTCTTTTATCCGCATCAATCAATACTAATTCTGAGAATAACCCTTTATGTATTAAACTGAAAGCAGAGGATGCACCAACAAATCCACATCCAATAACTGCTGCCTTTTGAATATTCATCATATAATTCGCCTCCTGGTTCTACTGTATCTACCTTAACCTTATTAATCAGTAATCATTACTATTGTTAAGATATCACTTTTCATGTTAAAATGCAAGCAAATCAGCTATTTTTTTGATATCTATTCTCATTTAATATTATCTTTTCTGTTTTTATTTTCTCTTTTCGGAAATCAGCAGCCCTGCCAGCGTCAAAATAATTCCGGCAACAATATTGACTGTTATTTTTTCTCCTAAAATAACAGCTGCTGACACTGTTGTAATGACCGGAATGGCATAGACGTAAACACTCGTCTTTACAGTCCCAAGCTCTTTTACTGCCACATTCCATGTTACAAAACAAATGGCAGATGCACCGACTCCAAGAAACAGCAGATTCAATAAGTTTTTCGTTTCCAAAATCTGAGAAATACTAATATCAAATCCCATCCCTGCACTGATTGGAATCATAAAAAGTGTTCCATAAAAAAAGGTGCGTCTTGTCGTCTGAATTGCAGGATATTCAAATGTACTGATTTTCCTAATCAAAACAGAATAACATGCCCAGATTATCGCTGCGCCAACAGCCAGTAAATCACCAATGGGATTAAATGCCACTGTCTCTGAGCCGTTAAAACTAATCAAGCAAATTCCTGCCAGCGAAAGTACAAGTCCCGCAAAAAAACGAATACCTGGATTCTTTTCATGTAAAAATAAACAGCTGAACAATACAATAAAAAACGGCGAAATACACACAATTACACTAATATTAGAAGCATATGTATAAGTCAAAGCTATATTTTCCAAAAGATAATATAATGTAATTCCACTTAATCCTGCTCCCGCAAAATATAGTTCCTGTCTGCGGTCTTTAATATGAAGAAAGCGAGGACTTAAAATCCACAAAACCAGATATCCCGTCACAAACCTGATTAGCAATATTTCAACCGGTGCAAACGATTCAAGAAGTACCTTTGTAGAAATAAATGTAGTTCCCCAAAACAGAATCGTAAATATTGCAGCCAAATGTCCTTGTGCTAATCTTGTATTTTCTTTCTTCTCCTGCTGTTCCATAAACTAATCCTCTCTTCCCCTTTTCAATCCTTTCAAATTATTTTAGCAACATTCCTTCTGAATATCACTCTTAATAAACATCAGTATAAATCCCACTGCCAGAAGTCCTGCTGTAATCCAGATTGTATGGTTTCCCATATATCTGCTCAATACGGCTCCAATTGCAGCCCCCACTGCAAATATAAAGACTATAAAATAATAATACTGACTTTTCCTCTTCAATGTCTTATCCCCGGTTACGTGATACTTACAGAGCATCTCTGTTGCACTTCTCATATTTCCGATGCACATTGTCGTTGCATACGAAAGACCCCGAAATTCCCGAAATGCATTTACCTGCATCGCACAAGTAAATGACATCACTGCATTTGCCGTCATATTCAGCGACTCCGGCATGAAACCCACAGCTGTCAACAGAAGAATCTGTATCATCAGAATAATTTGTTTCCAGTGGATTTTTTTGAACTCCTGGCATCTGTGTTGTATTCTCACAGCAAGATAGATTCCGGTTATAAATGCAAGCAGCGGAACCAGGTAGTCTAATGCCCTAATCCAGTTTCCTTCTGCGAGATTCTGCCCCAGCAGGACGATATTTCCGGTTTGTCCATTTACAAAGACTTTCCCTCTGCAATTATACGAATACGCATCCTGCAATCCCCCGGCAAGTGTCAAGCAGACAACAAATGCCATAGATTCTGACATTTTTGCATTTATTCTCACTCTCATCTTCCGCATCTCCTCTTTTCTTAGTCCATACTATCATATTTATCCAGGAAATGATGTTTCACACCGCCTTCTTTATATGCAATAATCGTACTCAGATTTACATTTTCTACACTTTTAAAAATATTGCCTTCCACAAATGGATTTGTTTTCTTCATCTCAGCAATCATATGCTTAATCTCCATACGTTTTGATGAACTGCTTCCATCATCTCGAAACGTACTGCATGTATCTGTAAAACGGCAGGCACATTGAATAAAATGAAGGTGATTATAATCCCTCCATCGCTTAATATCATCCTCACGAACCAGATACATCGGACGAATTAACTCCATTCCTTCAAAATTTGTACTGTGCAGCTTCGGCATCATTGTCTGTACTTGTGCCCCGTATAACATCCCCATTAATATAGTTTCAATAACGTCGTCATAATGATGTCCCAGAGCAATCTTATTGCATCCAAGCTCTTTTGCTTTGCTGTACAAATGTCCCCGTCTCATCCGGGCACATAAATAACATGGGGATTTTTCAATATTTGCCACTGTATCAAAAATATTCGATTCAAATACTTTTATGGGAATCCCCATCAGTTTTGCATTGTTCTCAATTACTTTTCTGTTTGCCTCACTATATCCCGGGTCCATTACCAGAAATTCTACTTCAAAAGGAAATTTATTGTGTCGTTTTAACTCCTGGAACAGCTTTGCCATCAGCATGGAATCTTTTCCGCCCGAAATACAGACCGCTATTTTATCATTCTCTTTTACAAGATCATACTCTCTGATAGCTTTTGCAAATCTGGAGAATATTTGCTTATGAAATTTCTTTCGAATACTCTTTTCAATTTCTTCGGCTCTGGAAAGCCCTTTTTCTCCAGCTTTCTTATTCGCTTCATCTTTCTCCTGCTCTTCTTTCATCTGCGCCAGAAGCCATGCCATATATCCGCCCTTCAGGCTGCATGCATCAAACCCTTTCTCCCTTAGGTGTTCCGCACACTCGATACTGAATACTCCTCTCACACAATACAGCACCAGCTTCTTATTCTTAGGAAGTTCCTCTATCCTGCTTTCTAATTCTGTTTCCGGGATATGGATTGCCTCAGGCAGCATCCCATATTTCACAGACTCTTCATTTCTAATATCAATAAACTGATAACTTCCCTGCTCCATCTGCAAAATCTCTTTATATTCCAATTCCATTAAATCTTCTGCCATATAAAAATTCTTTCCTTTCCATAATTTATCTAAAAGTACTCCTATTGTATTGGTAGGTTTTATAACCACTTCATTATACTCGGGATAAATAAAAAGCACAATCCTATTTTATAGTTTCATACCTTTCCTGCAGCTTATTACATCTTAACATAGTTTTTCTCTGTTGAGTATCCTAACCAATGTTCTTTCCCTTTATCTCTGTATAAT
The DNA here is from genome assembly GCA_949290175.1 of uncultured Ruminococcus sp. Taxonomy (GTDB): domain Bacteria; phylum Bacillota; class Clostridia; order Lachnospirales; family Lachnospiraceae; genus Mediterraneibacter. The sequence goes on along the minus strand of CASERA010000197.1, from coordinate 2,631 downwards.
TTCATTAGAGAACATAAAAAAATCCCCTTATATTCCTTTCATAATCCACTGTGCAATATTAGCTCCACCTTATCAATCTCTTCAGCGTTATTATGGTATATAGAAATTGCAAGGAAAAAGCAAGATTTTTATTTAAACCAATGTCATAATTCTATGATATGATAAAGGAAACCACTTGGAGGTGAGATGGGTGAAAAGTGACAGTTCTATTCATAAGCGCATTTTCCACTACGCACACATAGAAACCGACACACTGTATCAGGATTTTCATATTTCTGAGCATGGTTATGATGATGAACAAGTAGAGGAAAGCCGGGCGCAATATGGCAGCAATATTTTAGCAGGCAGGGCGGCTGATACTGTATTCTATCGTCTGCGAAGAGCTTTTATCAATCCGTTTGCCATTATTCTATTTGTGCTGGCAAGTATTTCGTTTGTGACGGATGTCCTGCTTGTTTCTAATTTCAGCCGCAATATGACCACAGTGCTGATTATTTTGTGTATGCTGCTCGTCAGCGGCATTGTGAGGTTCATTCAGGAAATACGCTCGAAACGTATCGCGGATCATCTGACAAATTTAGTTCACTCCAGCGTAACGGTACATAGGAACAGGAAATGGGTTGAGATTTCTTCTGCAGAGTTGGTTGTTGGCGATACGGTTCGCCTCTTTGCCGGCGACCGTGTTCCGTCTGACATTCGACTGACGGCTGCAGCCGATTTGTTTGTTTCGCAGTCAGTTATAACCGGCGAAAGTGCCATATTGGAAAAGAATGCAGAGACTATTTCAGAGAAAAAAGCGCAATCCTATACGGAATACAGCAATATTGCTTTCATGGGCTCTACTGTGATTGGCGGCACAGGCGAAGGTGTGGTTCTCGCCGTTGGTCAAGACACAGTTTATAGCGGTTTTTCTGGAACTGAATCGAGCCGCAAAAACGGATTTGATCAAGGTGCGAACTCTATGGCATGGGTACTGATTCGTTTCATGGCGATTCTTGTCCCTGTGGTTTTTGTTGCCTATGGTCTGACCAAAGGAAACTGGTTCTCAGCTTTTTTGTTTGCACTATCTGTTGCCGTGGGGCTGACCCCGGAAATGCTGCCAATGGTGATTAATGCCTGCCTTTCCAAAGGCAGCGCCGCCATGAGTCAAAAGCAAACTGTGGTAAAAAATATCAATGCCATGCAGGGATTTGGCAGCATGGATATTCTGTGTGTGGATAAAACCGGTACCTTGACCGTCGACACACTTCTGCTGGAATATTACATGGACATTCTCGGCAACGAAAGTGAAAAAGTTCTGGATTTTGCCTATCTGAACAGTCTCTACCACACAGGTGTGGGGAATCACCTCGATACGGCTATTCTCAAATGTCAGGAAATGCCGGGGCGCAGTTCTCACTTCAAGGATTTTGCAGCTCGGCATCCAAAGCTGGACGAGCTGCCCTTTGACTACGAACGGAAATTTGCCAGTGTCCTTGTAAAAGACGGCGAGCAAAATCTACTCATAATCAAAGGCAGTGTTGAAGAAGTATGCCGCCGCTGTAATTATATTGAGTACAAGGGCAGACACAGCGTGATGGAAGCCGATGGGATTTCCAGTGTCCACACCGTTGTAGATGAAATGCTTGAGGATGGCATGAAGGTTCTGGCAGTGGCCTACAAACCATTTGAACAGGAGCGATTAAATTCTGATGATGAACAGAACTTTATCTTGTTGGGCTATCTGGCATTTTTTGATGCTCCGAAGGAAACGGCCGCCAGTGCCATTAAAAAGCTGCAATCTCTCCATGTTGGGATAAGAGTGCTGACCGGCGACCAAAAGAGCGTTGCAGTCTCCATCTGTCAACGACTGGGGATTGATACAGCAGAAATCATGACGGGGGCTCAACTGGATCTTCTGACTGACAATGAAGCGCAGTTCCGAATCGAACATACAACTATCTTTGCGGAACTGTCACCCAAGCAAAAGGTATGGGTTTTGAAAACACTGCAATCCAACGGTCACACGGTTGGTTTTTTAGGAGATGGAATGAATGACCTCCCTGCTATTGTGGAAGCAGATGTGGGAATCTCGGTGGATACGGCAGCAGAAGCAGTCAAGGAAAGTGCGGATGTAATTCTGCTGAAAAAAGATTTGAATGTGCTGGAAGAAGGAATTCTGGAAGGGCGAAAAGCATTTTTCAATATGTCCAAATACATTAAAATCACAGCATCCTCCAATTTCGGGAATATTTTTTCGATTGTAATTGCCAGTGTATTTCTGCCTTTTTTCCCTATGACCTCGGTACAGCTGCTATTATTGAATCTGCTCTATGATACATTATGCCTTGTCCTTCCGTGGGATTATGTGGACGAGGATACCTGTTCACAGCCGTTGGAATGGTCTGGCCGTACATTAGGCCGCTTTATGAGGTTTTTTGGTCCAATCAGTTCTATCTTTGACATTTTGACATTTGTATTTTTGTTTTTGTTTTTTTGTCCCTCCATCTGTGGCGGAAGTTTTGCATCTCTTACAGGGACAGGCGAACAGGCAAAGTTTATTGCACTGTTCCAAACCGGATGGTTTTTGGAATCTATGTGGACACAGGTATTGATTTTGCACCTGCTCCGTACGGAAAAGCTGCCGCTGTT
>CASERA010000196.1 GCA_949290175.1 uncultured Ruminococcus sp. | reverse complement strand
TCATCGGCGAACTGCTCCCTTCGGATCATTTCTTTATAAAGAAATAAAAACCATTTTTCTGCAAAAAGAGATCTCCACTCTCATCTCGTTTACTTTTTGATACAGCCTGTCTCCCTCCCAAGACAAAGCCACCCTATTGAAAGTATCCTGACTTGCAGTTTCTTCTCCGAATCCCAATTCATCCTTTCAAACAATGGCATCTGATTCTTCATCTCTACTTACAGTAAAGGTAAGAATGTACCAGATTTTCACTGATTCCCTCTTCCTGAAATTTACGTTTTTTAACTAGTTGCTGCCTTTTTCCCAAGTACAACTTTCTTGGCTACTTCTGCACATGTTGCTGCATCCGGTGTATAGTAGTCCGCTCCAATCTGCTCGCAGAAACTTTCATTTACCGGTGCTCCACCAATCATAACAATGTATTTACCTCGAAGATTTCTCTCTTTCAACTGTTCAATGCAGTCCTGCATCTTCGGCATTGTTGTTGTCAGCAGTGCGGACATACAGATGATATCAGCTCCTACTTCTTCTGCCTTGTCGATATAAGCAGATGTCTCTACATCTACACCCAGATCATAGATTTCAAATCCAGCGCCTTTTAACATCATTACAACTAGATTCTTACCGATGTCATGAAGGTCTCCTTGTACTGTTCCAATCACCGCTTTGCCTACCGGTTCATTTCCAACTTCTACAAGCTTTGGCTCCAGCACAGTCAGACCTGCATTCATGGCTCTTGCTGCTACGAGCACTTCCGGAACAAACACTTCATTGTTCTTAAATTTTGCACCAATAATCATCATTCCGGACAAAAGTCCATCATTTAATATTTCTTTTGGATCCATGTTCTCGTCCAGAGCCTGCTGAACAAGGGCCTTCACATTTTTGGCACGCCCTTTCTGTAAATACTCTGAAATTTCTTGAATCAGTTCCATTTTTTCTCCCTCCATTTTATCTGTTTTCTATTATTATAAAGAAATATTCTGTACATTTTTAGTAATTATTTAGGATTATTGGGAGATTTTTTCTATTTTCATCTATTATTATGTAAAAATTTTATAGAATGTGTTATGATTTATTTAATATTTTATTATAATATATATTATACCATAGGAGGCAGTTCATTGTGAAACCTTTATTATACACAATTGTTCCCGAAAACACCTTGAAATCCATGGCAATGACGTTTAATTCCTGTATTCATATTCCACTCCAGATTATCAACGATCAGGGAGAGATTCTGGTCTCAGAAGGAGACTGTCCCAATTTCTGCCATTTATTCCAGAAACACCTTCCTTCTTATGAAAGCTGTGAAAAACTTCACATCTCTGCCAGTAAAAAAGCGATTACTTTGGGGGAGCCCTACATTTTTGCCTGTCATGCAGATTTAAATCACATCGTATATCCTCTGATCAACAAGCAGGTATTCCTTGGATCTGTTCTGGTCGGCCCCTTCCTGATGGATACTCCGGACTCAATTCTAATATCCGATATTACGAAAAGATATAATATTTCCACAGATGACGCACTGGAGCTTTATGATGAAACAAGCAGCCTGCCGATTATTGAACCGGTCACTGTAAATCATATCAGCCACCTGCTATTTTATCTGTTTTCCAATCTGATTACTGATAGTAAAAAAGAGCTCTTGAATAATAACCAGAAGCTGCTGCAGCAATCCAGAATCAATGAATCCATTCAGCGGTATAAAGCTGAAAACATTCAAACAAACACTTATCCTTACGAAAAAGAAAAGGAATTAATCGATAAAGTCAAACTTGGAGATGTTCGGGAAGCAAATGCGATTCTCAATGATCTTCTCGGCTATGTTCTGTTCTCCCAGGGTAATAGCCTGGATGTAGTCAAGGCACGGGCACTGGAACTATGTTCTCTGTTATCCAGGACTGCCATTGAAGGTGGAGCTCCCACAGACAGTATCCTGAAACTGAACAACCATTTTCTCAAGAATTTGCAGCAGGTCAACACTCTGGATACACTCTGCCACAAACTTCAGGAGATTGTAGAAACTTTCTCTGAGAGCATGTTCAACTATATTCCCTCCAAAAATAATGAGCTTATCAAAAAGACCATGCTTTATATATCTGAACATTTTAATACTCAAATGACGTTGGATGAAGTTGCCAATCACGTGCATCTGCATCCTTCCTATTTTTCAACACTCTTCAAACATTCTACAGGTTCTTCCTTCAAGGAATATCTAAACATGGTCCGAAT
>CASERA010000195.1 GCA_949290175.1 uncultured Ruminococcus sp. | reverse complement strand
GCTATAAGGTTAATTATACAATTGTACAAGTAGAAAATTTCAAAACAACTCTTGTTCTTATTAAACTGCCCTGTCGGATAGTTCACCTTTACACCAGTTTCATTTCAAAACAACTCTTGTTCTTATTAAACAATAGACATCTATGTCAATGCATTTCCCCCTTTTGGATTTCAAAACAACTCTTGTTCTTATTAAACCCCCACAGTTTCCGCTACTTCTTTCTCATAGAATATCTCAAAACTCGCTAAAATTCAAGCTTTTTCTAAATTTTACCAGGTGTTTTACTTTTTTTATAGATTGTGCAAAAAACTTACTTTTTCTTCTAGTTTAAGCCATTTGTCCGATTATACTCAATTTTCGCCTGGTAAAATTTAAAACCATTTTACTCACTATAATATTAGTGTCTCTCCATTTTCTTTTCCCTGACGTCCAAGAACTTCTTCTCCAAATACATAACTGCCTTTCAATTTTATAATACATACAAAATCTTCCTCTTTATCAATAATCTGATTCAAATCTTTTCGTAACTGAATGAACTTAGAAGGATTCATTTATCATCTAAAAACAGAATATTGATAATGCGAGAGATATTTTTTACAAACTTTAAAGACTTTTTGTACTCTTTTTTCATTCACATCATAAAAGACAAACGCATAATTATAATTTGTTTCTTTTTTCACCTATTTCCCCTCCTTCAGAGAAAACGGAATAAATTCTTTTCCTTCTAAAATATATTTTATCAACTTATAACAATCATATTTTATCGCTGTCCTATAACTTACTTTTCTTTTAAATCCTTTATGTAAAAAAACACTTTCCATCCTGCTTTCAAATGCTTCTATAAAAATTTTTCTACCTTCTTCATTTAAAAGACAATAATTCACCCTTTTATCAAAATGCTTTTCCACCTGTAATCTACGATTATTTACAAGATCAAAAATTGTTCTGTATACAATTACTGGTTTAAAAACCTCACTCATGTCCAGACTCAGCGAAAATCTGCCTTCAGAAGGTTCATGCAGAAAACTGATTCTTTGATCCAGATGTGTCCTATAAATTGCGGAAATTGTTTTCGTATATAAAAGTGTATTTCCAAAAGAAATCAATGCATTAATCGGATTATCAGGAGGCCTTTTTACCCTTTTATTCATCACAAAATCTTCCGGAAGGAAATACTGAAAGTCTGCGTAAAATCTGGCCCATGCTTCCCCCTCTACTGCCATTAGTTCTGAAATCTGCTCTGCCCGTTCCACACGACTCTTAAATTCCTTACGCAGCCATTCTATTGTTTCCTTCACCTCTTTCTTGTCATGTTTATAATAATGATACAGCACCTCTAAAATATTTTCACCAATACCGTTTACAATTGCTCTGGCTATGATCAACCTGGGGCCTTGAAACGCATCCACCTGCTTGATTAATAATTTTCCACTATTATACTGATTTTTCGGATAAAATGTACCGCTATATCCTTCATAATAATTAAAAAAGTGAACTACAACATGATTCTGCGAAAGAAAATCCAGTAATTTTGTATTCACAGATACTTCAGAAAGACAATAAATTTCCTTCGTATTTTCTATTGGTATATAAACATTTTTCCCATCTTTTCTAAAACAAAGAGAATTATCTTTTCTCATCAATTCTCCTTGTGACATAATGTATTTCGTACTTCCCATAGACATCCCCTTATATATAGCAATATTCATAATACGCACACTTTTTACAATGTTTCTTATGAATCACTTCAGGTATTTCTTCCTGCATCAACAATACATGAATATCGTCAATCACTTTCTCCAACTGGTTTTCATAATCTTCTGTCAGTTCAAATGTCTCTACTCGTTTATTGGACTTATTCTTTTCTATAAATTCAATACGCCCTTTCCTGTTAATTCCTTTTTGTTTCAATATTAACAGATAATATAATAGCTGCCATTTACAGGCTTCTTCATCTGCATCTGATTTCTTTATTTCCGTTAAATATTCCTTTGTCAGCCTATCGATTCGAATATTTTCCAAAGCAATCTCCACATTATGATAATGTTCTGCTTTTTCCTCATGAATAGCTTTTCCTGTTTTTACAGCTTCACTATTATCTTCTAAATTGATTCGATTCCCATGGAGATAACATTGTCGTTTACAATGAAAATAATAATTAATCAAAGTACCATTAATCCTCATGCCACACCTCCATTAACATATACATTTACTTTTCAATACGAACTTAGAATTCATATTCCTTTAAATAAAACTAACCTTGTCTCCTTCCAGTTTCTCTCTATCCAGCCGTCCATTTAGAAAATATTCTTCTCCGTCTTGAATTGCGTATATCTCTCCTATTTTCTCTGAATAGTTAAAATCCGCATTTTTCTTCACCTGATAAATAAAATAATTCATTTTACTTTTTACCACTGATAGTTCGTATTGTTTCTTTGCATAGCCCATCTCATAATCCATAAGTAACCGTTTATATTCTTTCCAGCACTCCCAACCGTCTAAAATTTCACCATTTTCCAATATAATTTTTCGTGCCAAATACAGCGAAATATTTCTGTCATTTTTTTCAATTAAACGCATTCTTTTTTCTATATTATAAAAGTTATGGTTCCCCACATCATCATTGAAAAATGTTTCAAGATTTTCTCCACTTGCAGTCTTATTAAAATTTTTTAAAACATTCAAAACAGGAAGATAGTATGAATCAAAATCTTTACGTTTTAAAATCTCCCGTATTCCCTTATCTGCCAATGTAAACTCTTGATTTTCTACTCGTATATCATTTCTATAAATCTCCCCGGCCCGGTCCATATGAAAGAAATATACCTTTCCTTTATGTCTGCACGAACGATTGATTCTTCCCATAAATTGTTCTTCACTGTCCAGCTTGGATATGTCTTTATATCCGATATCCATATCAATATCAACTCCCGCTTCAATGACCTGAGTTGCTATCATTAAAATCGTCTTCCCTTCTGAGTTAGAAATTCGATTCAGGATTTTCTTCCTATCGGCTATATTATCATCGCCGGTAAGACAATATACTTCATCAAAGAGCTTTTTATCTTCGCACACCATTCGAAAGAATCTTTCTGCTGTCGTTTTTTTTATGAACTCAACCAACACTTTTTTACCGTTGGGAGTATGCTCCACGATATGTTCATAAAGACTTTCCGCACAAAGTTCTGAATCTAACAATTCATACAAAATCTCTACTCTGTTTTGAAATAAAGGGTGATTAAAATATTTGTTTCTATTTTGGATTAAATAGACTGATGTACTCTTTTCATCTGTCAGTACTTCCAGGTTCGGAAGTGTCGCTGACATAATAATAATTTTCATGTTCAGCATTTCTGCAAAAACATTTAAAAAATTTATAATTTCTGACCATATTTCATTTCTATAACTCTGAATCTCATCTAATACCACCACACTATCCGCCAGCTGCAAAAAGCCAAAAACACTTTCTCTCCTATTGCTAAACAGAGTTTCAAAAAAACTTACATGTGTCGTGAGTATAAAGGGATAATTTAAAAATTGACGATTTAAAAG
>CASERA010000194.1 GCA_949290175.1 uncultured Ruminococcus sp. | reverse complement strand
AAGAGAAAATTGAACCATACACCTACAAAGTTGACGTGGATGGAGAATTGAGTACATACGCTTTCGTGTGGGGAGCGAAGACTTATAAAATGGCATACAACAAAGACTTGTTTGAGAAAGTTGGAATCACAGAGCTTCCGACAACATGGGATGAAGTGTATGAGTGTGCGAAAAAAATCACAGAGGCAGGAAACGGTGAGTATTACGGATTCGGTCTGAGCAGTGCCACAGCAGGTTCTGCAGTTCCGTTTATAGCGGAACCGATTGGAGCATATGAGGGCTATTATAAAATGGGCTACGATTTTAAGAAAAATGCATATGACTTTACATATATGACGCCATATATTGAAATGTTCCGGAATATGATTGCGGAAGGAATCACATTCCCGGGAGCAGAGACTCTGGACAATGACAGTGTACGTGCACAGTTTGCGGCAGGAAGAATTGCGATGATTCCTTCCGTATCATGGGATTGTGCATCAATCAACGATCAGTTTCAAGCAACCTGTAACTGGGACGTATTTGACTGGCCGGGTGCAATGGATGGGGAAAACAAAGGTGCAATGTGTCTGCGTGACCAGGCAAACTATATGCTGTCATCATCCTGTGAACATAAAGAAGAGGCGGCGAAGTTCATAGAATTTATGCTGGGTGAAGATTTCCAGTCAGAATTACTGTCAAAGGCAACTGATATGTCCATTTTACCTTGGGCGTTAGAAGCAGCAAAAGAAAAACCGAAATCGGAATATCCGCAGTGGGAAAAATACAGCCCGACAGAAGACATGGTGCAGGTAGCTAACATAAATCTGGGCGTACAGATTACCGGAGACAGTGAAGCTGTCACAATGGCGCAGCTTATCAATAATCCGGAGCTAGATGTAGAACAGACACTGAAAGAATTATCACAACGTTACAACGACGGTCTGTATGAACAGGCTAAGATTAACGCAGAAAAAGCAGAAAAGTCAGAGGTTAAAATTGGATTCCAGGGTAAGATTATGTCTGTAGAAAACTTTGACCCAATGAAGCCGGTTACTGCCGAAAATATCAAGTATTTGACACCGGATGAATGGAAGGCACTGCAGAAGTAGGATTTGTGGGAAGGTGAGAAATTAACATGAAAACTGGCGGAAAAAAAGAGAATCAGGTAAAGGTTGCCAGTAAGCAGAGTCGCTTGAATGGATGGTTTGGAAAGTTAAAGAGGAGTGTACCTACGTACATCCTCTTAACCCCCACCCTGATTTTGTTTCTGGTAATGGGAGTTTACCCTATTGTTTGGGCATTAAAATACTGTTTATATAATTATGACGGAACAACGATTCCAATTTTCGTTGGGCTGGATAATTTTAGAAAGCTATTTGATTTTAAGACCATTTTTTCAGAGTCTGGAAATCCATTTGCGTTGTACTGGACTTCCTGGGGCAGAACATTAGCTTATGCAGCCATCAAGACTTTGATTGAAATCCCGTTGGCATTTTTGTGCGCGTTTTTTGTGACAACGAAGCTGAAGGGACGTACTTTTTTTAAAACTTTATTCTATATGCCACAGATACTTCCGAGTTTTGCAATTTTTATGGTATTCGGTATTATGTTGAATCCATACAACGGTATTCTGACGCGGTATCTGACGGAACTTGGAGTGATTTCAGCAAACTTTTCAATTCTTGCGAATGCAAAGGGCGCATTTATTACAGGTATTCTGGCAGATACATGGATTTATTTTGGATTGAATATGCTGTTTTTCATTGCGGGACTTACCAATATTCCGAAGGATGTTTATGAAAGTGCAAGTGTGGATGGAGCAAATGGAGTGCAGCGGTTATTCTACATTACCATACCAATGATGTCGAGAATGAGTCAGGTTATTATCATGCTCTCTCTCATAGGATGTCTGAAAGCGATGGGAGCGTACTTCATAATGACGAAGGGCGGACCGAATCATGCGACGGAGCTGACCTTTATGTATATTTACAATCTGTTCTTTCCGAGCAGTTCGACGACGGCACAGTACGGTATGGGGGCTGCAATTGCAGTAGTTTCCGCAGTAATCGTAGGTGTCATTACTGCAATTTACAATGTGGTAAGTGAAAAAATGCAATATGATTAAGGAACGAGGTAGGGAACATGACGAAAAGTAAATTTGTTAAAATAGCAGGAAAAATAGGGATTTATATCTTTTTGATTATTATCAGCATCATTGTGCTGTTTCCTATCTTATTCAGTATTATGGGATCCCTGAAGCCGATATCGGAACTTTTGACGGGAAGCAGCTTTTTCCCGAAAGAGATTGTGTGGAGCAATTATGTCAGAGCATTTAAGGAAGCGAACTTTGTCAGTTATATTGGAAACAGTGTGCTTTATTCTACTGTTGGAACCGTGATATCCATGTTCAATGTGTGCGCGCTGGGATTCTGTTTGGCAAATCAGGACTTTCCGGGGAAGAAGCTTCTTAGAGTTCTGATTTTGGCGACGATGTTT
>CASERA010000193.1 GCA_949290175.1 uncultured Ruminococcus sp. | reverse complement strand
CCACACCATAAGGCCATAAACTCTACCAACACCGGTATGTTTGACCGAAGCACTTCCTGTGGATAATTTTTTGGAGTTACATGAATTTTCATAGTGAATACCCGCTATTCTACTCTTGTTTTTCCTATTGCCTGCGACAACATCCTGCATTGAGAATTTTACGGACTTCGTTCAGTGAATGTTTTATACAGATTAATTTTTTATTTAATTCTTTTCGACAGTACAACTTCTGACAGATGCAGTCTTTCCATGTTTTCTTCCGTCTCATCTGTACACACCCTCCCACACGAACTGTCTACACCGTTTCCGACAGGCAATACTTTCTCATCTTTATAGTATTCACAAGTCCTCTTTCTGTGAATTATACGGGCATTGACATCTTATTTGTCACATTACGGCAGGCAATCAGCTTATTAATCGGATTCCCTTTTGCAGAAAATTTTTCTTCATACTCCGTCATTACATTATCCTCATTCATCTCTTCATGATGATGAAGATCATATGTATATTTTTTAAGTATCCATCCAAACTCACGTATCTGCTCCAGAGAAAAATTAAACAGTTCTGTGTTATCTGTTTTAAACTCCAGCACCCCGTCATCCACCAGAATATGATCATACCGCTTCAGAAATTCACTGGATGTAAGCCGTCTTTTCGCATGCCGTGCCTTGGGCCACGGATCGGAGAAATTCAAATAAATGCGCCCTACCTCGCCTTTTGCAAAGACATTTATCACGTCTCTTGCGTCCATGCAGATAAATCTCACATTTGTTAAATCCTGGTACTCCTCAGTATCGTATTTTTCCAATGCCCGAAGAAGTACACTGGAATAACGCTCTATCCCGATAAAATTAATCTCCGGGTACCGTTTTGCCATATTCATCAAGAACTGCCCTTTTCCCATACCAATTTCTATATAAATCGGACGCTGATTTCCAAATACCTGTTTCCAACAGCCTTTCTGATCCTCCGGTCGTTTAATAACAGCCTGATGTTTCTGTATTGTCCCTTCCGCACGCGGAATATTACGCAATCTCATATCTATGTTTACTCCCTTCTGTAAATCCCCTTATCCTAAGCCGTATAGGCTTGCGCTATCCTGGATATCTTTTATTATAACAGAAATCCTATATATCCCAAATAAAATTATTATAAATTAAAAACTGTTTTTTTATCTTATTAAAATAGATTGCTTTTTTTTAGAAATAGTGTATGATAAATTATATTGGAATTTTTTACTAAAAAGGAGGCTTTTTATGGACTCTGTTATAAACAAATTGACGGAAATCGAATCTGCCGCTTCTGCCATCGTAAAAAATGCGGAAGCACAGAAAGAAACGCTTGATAAAGAGTATGCCAAAAAGCGCAAACAATTTGATCAGGAACTGGAGCAAAAAACCGCCGCACACTTGCGGGAAATCCGCAGTGCACTGGAATCCGATACCAAAGAACTGCTGGAAAACCAGACAGGCGCCAGCAGCAGCTCTATAAAAGCATTGGAAAGAGAATATGAAACCAGACATACTATCTATGCACAGGAGATTCTAAAACGTATTACCGAGGTGTAGCTTATGGGAAATTTACTTGCATACAGCGGGATTGTTACCAAGATTCATGCAATGGAATCCCGCCTTTTAAAACCAGAACAATTTGAAGAGATTGCTTCTTTAAAGAATGTTCCTGAGCTAGTTTCTTACCTGATGGATCACTCTTCTTACCGTCAGGTCCTGCAGGATATGGACGAATCCAGGCTGCACAGAGGAAATATTGAGAAAGTCCTGAACCTCTCCCTCTATCATGATTACACGAAACTTTATCGTTTCTGCGGTCTAAAACAGCGGCAATTTTTAAAGATGTATCTGAAACGCTATGAAATCGATTTGATTAACTATTGTCTTCGTATTGTAATCAACCATTATCAGGAACCTTTTGATTTAAATCATAAAAAACCTTTTTTCGATAAATATTCTCAGATTTCTATCGAGAAATTGATTACGTCCAGAACTACAGACCAATTGATAGAAATGCTCAAAGGAACAGAGTACTACGAACCACTCCGGAAGCTGAACAACGGCCGGGATGTCACATTGTTTGACTACGATTTAGCACTCAACCTATACTATTTTACAACGATGTGGAGGGAACGTAAAAAAGTTCTCAAAAAAAAGGAGCTTGAGATTTTTACAAGAGACTGTGGTTCCAAGATTGATCTTTTGAATATTCAATGGATTTACCGTGCGAAAAAACATTTCTCCATGTCTGCCTCAGATATTTATTCGCTTTTGATTCCAATCCATTACCGAGTTTCTACGGACCAGATTAAATCAATGGCAGAGGCTGGAACCCTGGAAGAATTTTGGGAAGTATTTCAAAAAACAACTTATGCCAGGCACTATGATTTTAATCAAAGCCTGACGATTGAGCAGATGTATGAGGACTGCCTGTATCACCTTTATACAGCAGACCGCAGAAGGAATCCCTATTCCATCGCCTCAATCAACACGTATCTTTTCTTAAAAGAAGAAGAGCTGAAAAAACTGACAACTGCTATGGAGTGTATCCGCTACGGACTGACTCCCGGCGAGACTTTAGGATATGTGGGAGGTAGGATTCAATGATTGTAAAAATGAAATTTGTCAATATATCGGGACCTCGAAATGACATTGACAGAGTGACTGACCTCTATCTGTCCCGATATGAGATTCAGCTTGAATCAGCATTGTCCGAGCTGAAAACAATTGATAACCTTCGTCCTTTTGTGGAAATCAACCCTTATAAGGACGCACTGGGAAAAGCAGAGCAATTTGCCGGATATCTTGAAAATGCAGGCGAAATTTCCCCGGATACATCTTTGGGTCTGGATGACATTTTTGAACTTATCCGCACGACCAATGAGGAATATCTCAAGTTACAGGAAAAAAAAGAAAAACTGAAAAAACAGGCAGAAGAATTCAAAAACAAGCAGAAAGTCATCCAGCCTTTCCAACCTTTGGAAGGTGATTTGGAAAAAATTCTGCATTACAAATATATTTCATACCGATTCGGAAGAATTCCGACAGAGCAATATCATAAACTGCAAAAGTATCTGATGGATGATTTGAGTGCTATTTTTATAGAGGGCGAACGGGATGAAAGTTATCTCTATGGAGCTTATTTTGCGCCTCCTAGAGAAATTCAAAAAGTGGATGCAGTATTCCGCTCTCTACATTTTGAAATAATAGAAATCCCTGATGAATATACAGGAACCCCTTTGAATGCTTACAGACATCTGGAACGCGAAATTGCAGAAATCGGAAAACAGATAGATGAACTGGATAAAAATACTTCTGAAATGCTTATTCAAAAAGCACCGCAGCTTATTGCCGCCAAACAAAGACTGGAAGAGCTTGCCCATAACTTTGATGTCCGTAAAATGGCTGCCAGAGTGGAGGATCAGAAAGAAGATTACTACATCCTTTGTGGCTGGATGGCGGAAGATGATGTTGAAAACTTTATCAATGAAATCAAACATGACGAAAAAGTATTTGTAGTAGTGGAAGATGACCACAACACCTATTTTGGAGAGCCTCCGGTAAAACTGGAGAATCCAAAAATCTTTAAACCATTCGAAATGTTTATTCAAATGTATGGTCTTCCGGCGCACAATGAAATAGACCCTACTGTATTTGTGGGTATCACATATTCTTTTATATTTGGAGTGATGTTCGGAGATGTAGGACAAGGACTTCTTCTGGTTATTGCAGGATCCTTAATCTATCACTTTAAGAAAGTGCCCCTGGCGGGTGTTATCGCGACAGCAGGCATTTTCTCAACAATTTTTGGGTTCATGTTCGGAAGTATTTTCGGATTTGAAGATATTATTAAACCTTTATGGCTGCGGCCGATTGATCATATGACAACATTGCCGTTTATCGGAAAATTAAATACCGTCTTCATTGTATCTATCGCATTTGGTATGGGATTGATTCTTCTGGCTATGATTCTTCATATCATCAATGCGTTGAGAGCTCATGACATAGAAAATGCCTGGTTTGATGCAAACGGAGCTGCCGGATTCGTATTTTACGCCGCTCTTGCCGTTACCATTGTTCTCTTTATGACAGGACATAAAACACCAGCCGGCATTGTACTTATAGTTATGTTTGGTGTTCCGCTGCTACTGATTCTGTTCCGGGAACCTCTGACACGGAAAATCCAGAAGCATGCAGATAAAATGGAAGAAAGCAAAGCTATGTTTTTTGTACAGGGATTTTTTGAACTGTTTGAAACTCTTTTAAGCTATTTTTCCAACACACTTTCTTTTGTCCGTATCGGTGCCTTCGCTGTCAGCCATGCTGCTATGATGGAGGTCGTGCTGATGCTTGCCGGTGCAGAACAAGGCTCTCCAAACTGGGTTGTCATCGTTCTTGGAAACTTGTTCGTATGCGGTATGGAAGGCCTGGTTGTTGGTATCCAGGTGCTTCGTCTGGAATATTACGAGATGTTCAGCCGGTTCTATAAAGGAAGTGGAAGAGCCTTTCAGCCATATACGAAAAGTAAAAATGTAAAAACTAAAAAGAAATGACAATGCTTGAGCAGCATACAATGATTTCAATATAAGGAGGACTACACTATGAATTTAACAACAAAAATCATTCTCATCGCAGCACTGATACTGAGTATTATTATTCCTTTCGGCTACTATCTCATTGGCGAAAAGAATAAGAAAAAATACAAACGTACTCTCGGCGTCAATGCATTTTTCTTCTTTGGTGCATTTGCAATCGCATCTATTATGATGCTTGGCGGAGGAGATGTTCAGGCCGCCGATGCAGCTGTATCCACAGCTTCCAATGCAACAGGACTTGGCTATATCGCAGCCGCTCTGGTTACCGGTTTATCCTGTATCGGAGGCGGTATCGCCGTAGCAAGCGCAGCCAGTGCGGCTTTAGGAGCTATCAGCGAAGACTCCAGCGTGCTTGGTAAGTCCCTGATTTTCGTAGGTCTTGCAGAAGGTGTCTGCCTGTATGGGCTAATCATCTCCTTCATGATCCTGGGACAATTATAAGATGAAAATGTTTCTTATCAGTGATAATGTCGATACTTATACAGGAATGCGCCTTGCAGGCGTAGACGGAGTCGTCGTTCATGAGCGTAAAGAGCTGCGCGAACAACTCCAGAATGTATTGCAGGATAAGACAATCGGTATCGTTCTTCTTACCGAGAAATTCGGACAGGAATTTCCGGATATCATCGACGAATTCCGCCTGGAAAGAAGAATGCCTCTTCTGATTGAGATTCCTGACAGACACGGAACCGGACGTAAAAAAGACTTTATCACATCATACATTACCGAAGCTATCGGACTGAAATTATAAAAGGAGGGACCCCTCTTGACTTTAGAAGAAAAAATCACACATTTACGGACTACCTCCATGGAGGAAGCACGGGCGGAAGGCAATGCCATCATTGATTCTTATCGTAAAGCACTGGAAAAAGTATTGGAAGACCATAAAGCAGAGGCGATACGGCAGGCAGAAACCCGCATCAAAGCAGAAACAATAAATGCCAGGCAGAAGAAAAATCAGGCAATGGCAAAAATGCAGCTTGATTTAAAACGCCAGCACGGACGAATTCAGCAGGAATTGAAAGACAAAGTTTTTAAGGAAACGCTTGATTTGGTTAATGATTATATGAAGACTGATGAATATGATACATTTCTGCTTTCCTGTATTCGCAATGCAGTTACATTCGCAAATGGGGAGGAAATGACCATTTACTTAAATCCATCAGACGAAAGCAGACGTTCTTCTTTGGAAGATGCATCTGGTTTTCATCTGACAATTAGTGCGGAGGATTTTATCGGTGGCATCAGAGCTGTTATCCGCAGCCGGAACATTTTAATTGACCACTCCTTCAAAACATCTCTGCGAAACGAGTATGACAATTTCTTATTCTCAGGAGGTGACAGCATTGCTTAAAACCGGAAAAATTTATGGAATCAACGGACCTGTCATTTACCTGAAAGGCAATACCGGGTTCTGTATGTCAGAAATGGTTTATGTTGGAAAGGATAAACTAGTTGGAGAAGTAATTGCTCTGGATAAAGATTTAACCACAATTCAGGTCTATGAAGAAACCTCCGGGCTTCGCCCCGGGGAAGACGTTACTGCTACAGGAAGCCCCGTATCAGTAACACTGGCCCCAGGTATCCTGAATAATATTTTTGATGGAATTGAACGCCCTCTGGAACAAATCTCCGAAACCGGAGGTGCGTTTATCACCCGGGGTGTCTCCGTAGACTCCCTGGATAAAACAAAAAAATGGAGTACACATATTACCGTTTCCAAAGGAGATTACCTGCATGGAGGCGATATTATCGCAGAGGTACCGGAAACTCATGCTATTGTACACAAATGTATGGTTCCACCTCATCTGGAAGGAACTGTAACGGATACGGTTTCAGATGGAAATTATACAATTGAAGAGCCTCTGATTACACTAGAACTAAGCGACGGAACGCTTAAACAGATTCCTATGGCTCAACAGTGGCCCATCCGTACAGCACGTCCAACCAGCCGGCGTTTTCCTGCATCTGTTCCACTTGTTACCGGACAGCGTATCATCGATACCATGTTTCCGATTGCCAAAGGCGGTACTGCTGCCATCCCCGGCGGATTTGGAACAGGAAAGACTATGACACAGCATCAGATTGCCAAATGGTCAGATGCAGATATTATTATCTATATCGGCTGTGGCGAACGTGGCAATGAAATGACACAGGTACTTGAAGAATTCAGCGAGCTGACTGACCCGCGTACAGGGAATCCGTTGATGGACCGCACTACCTTAATTGCCAATACTTCCAATATGCCAGTAGCTGCCCGTGAAGCCAGTATTTATACAGGGCTTACTTTAGCAGAATATTATAGAGATATGGGATATGATGTAGCAATTATGGCAGACTCCACTTCCCGTTGGGCAGAAGCTCTGCGCGAATTATCCGGACGTTTGGAAGAAATGCCTGCTGAAGAAGGCTTTCCGGCATATCTTGCCTCTCGGCTTTCAGGATTTTACGAGCGCGCCGGTATGATGCACAACTTAAACGGCAGTGACGGTTCAGTCACAATTATCGGAGCGGTTTCTCCTCAGGGAGGCGATTTTTCTGAGCCTGTTACACAAAATACGAAGCGTTTTGTACGTTGTTTCTGGGGATTGGATAAAAGCCTTGCCTACTCCAGACACTTTCCCGCAATTCACTGGCTGTCCAGTTACAGCGAATATTTAAGCGACTTGGCACCGTGGTATCAAGACCATGTTTCCGAAAAATTTGTTGATTACAGAAACCGGCTGATGGCGCTTTTAAATCAGGAAAGCAGTCTTCTGGAAATCGTAAAACTGATTGGAAGCGATGTTCTCCCGGATGATCAGAAGTTAATTCTGGAAATTGCAAGAGTTATCCGTCTTGGCTTTCTTCAGCAAAATGCTTTCCATAAGGACGATACCTGCGTCTCCATGGAAAAGCAATTCCTGATGATGGATACCATTTTGTACCTTTATAAACAAGCACGTGCTCTTGTCACTATGGGACATCCAATGTCTGTTCTGAAATCGGAAAACATTTTCGATAAAGTAATTTCTATTAAATATGACGTACCTAATGACCGTCTGGAAATGTTCGCACAGTATCATCGAAGTATCGACGCATTTTATCAGCGTATACTCGAAAAGAATGCATAAGGAGGGAATTTACTCATGTCAATTGAATATTTGGGACTCAGTAGTATTAACGGCCCTCTGATTGCACTCGAGGGCGTACAGGATGCCTTTTTTGATGAAATTGTAGAATTTATCATAAACGGGTCCGAACGTAAAATCGGACGTATTATTGAACTATACGAAGACAAAGCGGTAATCCAGGTCTTTGAAGGCTCTGAAAACATGTCCCTAAAAAATACACATACACGGCTGACCGGACATCCGATGGAAATTACACTTTCCCCGGATATGCTGGGCCGTACCTTTAACGGAATTGGGCAGCCGATTGATGACCTCGGCCCCATCGTTTCCAAATTAAAACGTGATGTCAATGGATTGCCGCTAAATCCGGTAAAACGGGAATATCCAAGAAACTATATCCGTACAGGAATCTCTGCCATTGACGGACTGACTACGCTCATTCGTGGGCAGAAGCTGCCGATTTTCTCTGGAAACGGACTTCCCCATGATCTGCTTGCTGCTCAAATTGTAAAGCAGGCATCCTTAGGTGATGATTCCGATGAACAGTTTGCCATTGTATTTGCCGCAATGGGTGTCAAACACGATGTTGCCGATTTCTTCCGGAGAACTTTTGAGGAAAGCGGAGTTGCCGACCATGTAGCAATGTTTTTGAACCTGGCAAACGACCCGGTTGTAGAACGTCTAATTACTCCAAAGGTTGCTCTGACTGTCGCAGAATATCTTGCGTTTGAGCAAAATATGCATATCCTTGTTATTCTGACAGATATGACCTCTTTTGCCGAAGCCATGCGCGAAGTTTCTTCCTCTAAGGGAGAGATTCCAAGCCGTAAAGGATTCCCCGGATATTTGTACAGTGAACTTGCCGCAATTTATGAACGTGCAGGTATCGTGAAGGGTGTAAATGGTTCTGTAACACAGCTTCCGATTTTGACCATGCCAAACGATGACATTACTCATCCAATTCCCGACCTTACCGGATATATTACAGAAGGACAGATTGTATTAGACCGCAGTTTGAACGGACAATCTATCTATCCTCCAATCAGCATACTGCCATCTCTTTCTCGTCTGATGAAAGACGGAATTGGTGCAGGCTATACGAGAGAAGACCACCAGGATTTAGCAAATCAACTATTTTCCGCATATGCAAAAGTGGGAGATGCAAGAAACCTGGCATCTGTTATTGGTGAGGACGAACTTTCTCCAATTGATAAAGAATATCTTGCCTTTGGAAAAGAGTTTGAAGAAAAATATATCGGACAGGGAATGAATGAGAACCGTACAATGGAAGAAACCCTGGATTTGGGATGGGAACTGCTTGGACGGCTGCCGAAAGAAGAATTGGACCGTATCGATACGAAGATTTTGGATAAATATTATCATCCGACACAGCGTGATGATAATGTAACTGCAACATCCAGCCCGGGTTCCATTGCAAACCGTGATTAAATAAAGGAGGGATTCTATGGATCCACGTACATTTCCCACAAAGGGAAACCTGATGCTGGCAAAAAATTCCCTGGAACTGGCCAGACAGGGCTATGAGCTGATGGACAAAAAACGAAACATTCTCATTCGGGAACTAATGGATCTCATTGATGAGGCACGCAATATCCAGGAAGAAATCGACAGTACATTTACCTATGCATATCAGTGCCTGCAAAGGGCGAATATTGAGCATGGAATCAGCCTCGTATCTCAACTCGCCTATACCGTTCCGATTGAAAATTCCATCACGATACAGACCCGCAGTATTATGGGAACCGAGATTCCTCATGTAAAATATAATCCAACAAGACCGGAACCTACCTATGCATTCAGTACTACCCAGGAGTCCATTGATATTGCCGCAGATGCATTTCGGAAAGTAAAAGACTTAACTATAAAACTGTCTATGGTAGAAAATGCAGCCTACCGGCTGGCAACTAATATTAAAAAAACTCAAAAACGTGCAAATGCACTTCAGAATATCACCATTCCGATGTATACTCAACTTGTGTATAACATTACAAATGCACTGGAAGAAAAAGAGAGAGAAGAATTTACAAGACTAAAAGTAATAAAAAGGATGAAGCAAAAATAAATAACTTTCTAGTAGGGCAGGATTTAATTTTATGATTCCTGCCCTTGTTATTACAAAAAAGTCAATCGAACTTCATTTCAATTGACTTTTATCTCACTCAAATATTTTATTCTGAGACCACCTGTTTATCCTTATAGAGAACACTGCCATCAACAGCATTTATCTCACAATCATATTGATACTGCTTTGAATCTGTAGAATCCGTTGCAATATACTCGATACTGTACTTCTTTTTATCTACATTAAACTCCTCTTTCAGAATCTGCACATCAGATTCATCAAAACCATATTCCACAAGTGCATCTTTCTTTGCCTGCTCAAGCCCTATAAGTCCAATCACTGGATCAGAGTCCGTATCATGATCAGCAGGATCTGTCACCTGTATGTCATCAAAGCAGTACATTCTGTTTATAACGTAAAAAGCACCGCCTGCCACTATAAGTAATACTAATATTATAAT
>CASERA010000192.1 GCA_949290175.1 uncultured Ruminococcus sp. | reverse complement strand
TCAGCGACAAGACATATCTTATCATTGCAGAAGTGAATTGTCAATACTTTTTTTATTTTTTATTTTATTCGAACAATTTATACAATTCACTTCTGGCTTTCTCTGTTTTTCCAACTATATTTACTAGAAAAATAACTTTTTAAACCGTTAAATCATATCCATTGCATCACTGATATTTTTTACGCCTATTAGCTTAATCCCCTTAATTCCTTTCACCATGTCTAAAGAGACTGCCGGAAGGATACAGGTTTGAAATCCCAGTTTTTTCGCCTCAGCGACTCTCTGCTCCGGCATACTTACTGCCCGGACTTCACCGCTTAGTCCTACTTCGCCAAATACAATCATCTTCTCATCAATTGCTCTGTTTTTATAACTGGATACCAACGCCATCATAATTCCCAAATCAATTGCCGGTTCATTCATCTTAATACCTCCAGCAATATTTACATATGCATCATAATTAGACAACGGAAGACCAATTCTTTTTTCCAATACTGCCATTAGCAGATTCACACGGTTATAATCTGTTCCTGCTGCCGTTCTTCTGGGCATTCCGAAATTGCTCTGACACACAAGAGCCTGGATTTCTATCAGAATCGGCCGGGTTCCTTCCATTGAGCATGCCACCACGGAACCGGAAGCATTCTCCGGTTTTCCACTCAACATATATTCTGAGGGATTTTCAACTTCTGCCAATCCATCCTGACGCATTTCAAAAACACCAATTTCATTTGTAGAACCAAAACGATTCTTTACCGCCCGTAAAATCCGATAAGAAGCATGTCTGTCTCCTTCAAAGTAAAGTACTGTATCCACCATATGCTCGAGAACTCTCGGTCCTGCAACCGTTCCTTCTTTCGTTACATGTCCAACAATAAATATCGGAATGCACATTCCTTTTGCCAGCTGCATAAACACATTGGTTGCCTCCCTGACCTGGGAAACGCTTCCCGGTGCAGAAGCAACGTCTTCACTGTACATTGTCTGAATAGAATCAATAATCACCAGATCCGGATGCTGCTGTTCTATTACAGAACGTATTGTATCCAAACTTGTTTCACACAGAAGTAGTAATTTTTCTGTGAATTCTCCCATACGGTTGGCACGCAGTTTAATCTGAGTCTGCGATTCTTCTCCCGAAATGTAAAGGACTTTTTTCGATACCGCAAGCTTCTGACATACTTGCAGTAATAATGTTGATTTACCAATTCCGGGGTCTCCTCCTACGAGTACCAGAGACCCCGGAACAATTCCACCTCCCAGGACTCTGTCCAGCTCTTTGATTCCCGTTTCTGTTCTGCTGTCATCATCTGCACTTACTTTGGACAATGATACCACTTTCGCTTCTCTGACTGCTCTTGCTGCTGCCGTCGTACCACGGCTTAATCCCGAAGTTACTTTTTCTTCTACAAAAGTATTCCATTCCTTGCATGCCGGGCACTGCCCCAGCCATTTTGCCTCCTCATGGCCGCAGTTCTGGCAGAAAAATATACTCTTCTTTCCTTTTGCCATTTATTTTATCCTCTATCCTTATTTTGTTTGACTTCTTTTTATTGTACAGGAAACTTTCGCGTGACAATTTCTTTCCTATACAAGAAAAAGGAGCCGGAGCTGTTCCTACATCTCACAGCTCCAGCTCCGTACATTTGAACTACTTGTTTTGTAATATTACACAATTAGCACTTTGCAACTTTAACGTCTACATTTTCTCCATCGCTTATCTCAATACTGACACTAAGCTTTCCACTCAGATTTGTCATCATCTTTCCGGAAGATACGTCATTGAGTAACACCTCATATTCGCTTTCCGGTTCCAGCTCTAACGTAAACTGTACATCTTCGGGTGCAGATATCTGAAATGTCACATCAGACTCTGTTGCCTTAAAGTGTTCTACTGAACTGCCTGGAACAGATTCATATACAAACATCCCATTTCTTTCCAGTTTTGTAATTTCAGAAAATGTCTTTACTTTATAAATGTCGCCCTCGAATTCGAAATTATCCAACTTGGTCTTTGACGTCAGTGTATAATCTCCGAAACTTAATCTTCCGTCTTCTTCTGCGCGTAGTAATTCCTTTACAGCTGCCATTTTCATTGTCCTCCTAGGTATTTCAAATTATATCTCTTGTTTTGAATGTATTATATAATAAATTCTATGCTTTTTCTACTTAATTTGTTTCCTTTGGATAAAATTTAATTTCTTTTTTAGAAACACCTGCTTCTATCCGGCTTCCCGCGTTTACTTCTCCATTCAAAATCGCTTCTGCCAGTTTATCTTCCAATTCTGTCTGCATAGCTCTGCGCAGGGGTCTGGCACCGTATTTCGCATCCGTTCCTTTCTCTACAATAAGTTTTTTGGCAGACTCCCTCAAGGTAAGTTCAATATCCAGCTGTTCTTTGACTCTCTTCGAAAACTCTTTGCAAAGCAGAGACACAATCTTCTTCAGATGTTCTTCTCCTAATGCATGGAAGACAATAATTTCATCAATTCTATTGAGAAATTCCGGACGGAAGATTAACTTCACTTCATCCATCACATTCTGCTTCATCCGTTTATAGTCATCCTCTTTATTTTCTTTTACTGCAAACCCAAGCTTCTTCGGAT
Organism: uncultured Ruminococcus sp.; assembly: GCA_949290175.1. GTDB lineage: Bacteria > Bacillota > Clostridia > Lachnospirales > Lachnospiraceae > Mediterraneibacter. Next base: position 2,467 of record CASERA010000192.1, on the reverse strand, counting down.
CCACAATCGCCTTCGCTCCGGCATTCGAAGTCATAATAATAACCGTGTTGCTGAAATCTATCTTTCTTCCCTGGGAATCTGTAATATGTCCATCATCCAGTACCTGCAGAAGAATATTAAAAACATCTGGATGTGCTTTCTCAATTTCATCAAATAAAATCACTGAATACGGATGAGTCCTAACCTGGTCGCTTAGCTGACCACCTTCGTCATGTCCTACGTATCCCGGAGGAGAGCCTATCATCTTTGCAACAGAATGTTTCTCCATATATTCTGACATATCAACCCGAATCATCGCCTCTTCACTGCCAAATAAAACTTCCGCCAATGCTTTGGATAATTCTGTTTTCCCTACTCCTGTTGGACCTAAAAAGAGAAAAGAACCTATCGGCCTGTTCGGGCTCTTTAATCCTACACGACCTCTTTTAACCGCCCGGGCTACCGCATTGACGGCTTCTTCCTGCCCAATTACGCGTTTATGCAGAGTTTCTTCCAGTTTTCTCAGGCGCTGTGCATCACTTTCTTCCAGTTTCTGCACCGGAATTTTGGTCCATGACGATACAACCTCAGCAATGTCAGAAGCAGATACTTCGGGATGCATGGATGCACTCTTTTTCTGAAATCTTTTTCTTACATTTTCCAGCTTCTTTTCTATCTCTTTCTGCTCAGAATATATCGCAGACGCACCTGTAAAATCACCTCTGCGGATACTCTCCTCTTTCTGATGCATCAAATCTTTTAAGGTTTCCTCCAATCCTTTCAAATTATCCGGTACCTTGTATCCTTTCAGGCTGACTTTTGAACATGCCTCATCCAGTACATCTATTGCTTTATCCGGAAGATTTCTGTCTGTAATATATCGCTTAGACAAGCTGACTGCTGCCTCAATGGCTTCTTCCTGTATGGCCACCCTATGATGAGATTCATATCGAGATTTCAGCCCTCTTAAAATCTCATAGCACTGTTCTTTGGATGGTTCCTCTACCGTAATTGGCTGGAAACGACGCTCCAAAGCCGCATCCTTTTCAATATATTTACGATATTCAGTAATTGTAGTCGCTCCAATCAGCTGAAGTTCTCCTCTTGCCAGAGAGGGTTTTAAAATACTGGAAGCATCAATTGCACCTTCCGCTCCGCCGGCTCCAATCATTGTATGAATTTCATCCAGAAACAGAATGACATTTCCATCTGACTGCACTTCTGAAATCAGACCTTTCATCCGTTCCTCAAATTCACCACGGTACTTAGAACCTGCGATCAATCCCGGAAGATCCAATGTAAGAATCCGCTTTTCTTTCATGTTATCTGGTACAATTCCTGCCGCAATCCGGGCAGCCAGACCTTCAATCACTGCTGTTTTTCCTACTCCCGGCTCTCCAATCAGACACGGATTATTCTTTGTTCTGCGGCTTAACACCTGCATTAAACGATAGATTTCCTGCTCTCTTCCAATCACCGGATCTAGTCTTCCCTCTTCTGCCGCTTCTGTCAAATCTGTACAAAACTGCTCCATTGGACTCTTTTTTCTTCTGCTCTCTTCCTGCTGTTCTTCCTGATACTCCTTGGGATCCATCGAGGCAGCTCCCAGAATATCCTGCAGCAGCTTTTGAAGACTGATGTTCAGCGTAATTAAAATTCTTGCCGCCACACAATCTACATCGTGCAAAATTGCCAGCAGAAGATGCTCTGTTCCAATTTCTTTGGTATGAAGATGCGCCGCCTCCCTGGCTGCACTGTCCAGCAAGTCCAGAAATCTCGGGCTCTCTTTTGGATTATCTTTTAAAATCTCTCCACCTGTCGGCATGATCAACTCATCCATTAAATGCAGGATTTTTTCTTCATCTACATCATTGGAAGCCAGAATCTGACCGGAAACTCCCGTAATTTCATTACGAAGTCCAAGCAGAAGATGTTCTGTTCCGATATACGGGTGTTTCAGCTTTCTTGCCATCATTCCTGCATATTTTATTGCATGCGCCGCCTGTTTTGTATAACGATTCTGCATATGTTCCTCCTGTTATTCGTATTTGTCAAATATTTCATCTACCAGCTCATGGACTTCCTCTCTGGAAATTTTCTTACACCTGGCTTTTGCCAGTACAATCGCCAGTTGTGCCTCCATCTCCTCCAGAGCCTCCATCTTATCCTCTTCCAGTGCAATTACAGCACCATGTCTTCTGTCCAGCCGGATAAAACCTTCCTGCTTCAGCACACTATACGCTTTATTTACGGTATGCATATTAATCCCTACCGTGTCTGCAAGCTGACGCACGGAAGGAAGGGAATCCCCCTCACGGATTACAGAAGTTGCAATCCCCAGGATAATCTGATTCCTAAGCTGCATATAAATTGCTTCGTCACTGTTAAAATCAACTGTTATCAGCATATCATCACCTTTTCCTTATTGTTATAGATATAGTAGCACATAGTAGCTTTCACTGCAAGGACAAAAAGCGATACATTCCCC
>CASERA010000191.1 GCA_949290175.1 uncultured Ruminococcus sp. | reverse complement strand
GCAGGAAACAGCTTGTCGGGGATTTCTGAAGAAGTGCAGGCAATCATAGACAGTTATGCAGGTCTGAGGGATAGTCTGGAAGAACTTGCAGCCGCTCTGCCGCTGTATTCTGATTCCATCCGTCCCGTGATTGCAAATCTCAATGAATCCATTGCCTACCAGGAAACAATACGGGATAAACTGAACGATACAGAGGGAAAAATAGCTCAGACAGCAGTTGATATCAGAACATATCAGGAAGAACTGCAGGAGCTGATCGGACAAAAGGCACAGGAGATTTCAGCAGTACAGGCAGAGTATGAGTCGAACCTCAGACAGCAGCTGGATGAGCTGTTTGGTACTCTGAGAGATACCAACGCATCTGTTTCTGCGATTCTAAGCAGCTTGAATCAGAGTGTATCTGGAATTGAAGAGATGTCTGACTCGGCTACCTCTGATTTGGGAAGTCTGACAACATGTCTGGAAACATCTTCTTCTCTATTGAAAGATGCAGCTCAAAAAGTAAACGGAATGTTAGAGGAGCTGGAGGAGGCAGCACAGGATGGAGATTTGCAGACTGTGAAAAATATTCTTGGAAGTGATCCGGCAGATGTCAGTGCATTTATAGCGGCTCCGGTCCAAAAGGAAACGAAAGTACTGTATCCGGTAGAAAATTATGGCTCGGCGATGGCACCATTTTATACGGCACTTTCTATCTGGGTTGGAGGAATTGTATTAGTTGCAATGCTGAAAACAACAGTGTCCAAAGAAACAAAAAACAAGCTTTCACATGTAAAAAATTACCAGATGTATTTTGGGAGGTATATTCTGTTTCTCCTTATGGGATTGATACAAAGTGGGTTAATCTGCCTGGGAGATTTATTCTTTTTGGGAATCCAGTGTGAACATCCGGTTCTGTTTCTTTTGTCGGGATGGATTACGAGTATTGTCTTTGTCAATATTATTTATACTTTGACAGTTTCATTTGGAGACATTGGAAAAGCAGTCTGTGTTGTTCTGCTGGTTATGCAGGTTGCAGGTTCGGGGGGAACTTTCCCGATTGAAGTGGCTCCTAAATTTTTCCGTCTGGTATATCCATTGCTCCCGTTTACACATAGTATGACGGCAATGCGGGAATGTATCGGTGGACTTTATGGAAATACTTACTGGCTGGAGCTGGGAAAACTGGGAATCTTTTTTGTACTGTCTCTGTTCCTGGGACTGGTACTTAGAAAACCGGTAATTCGTTTAAACGAATTGTTTATGGAAAAGCTGGAAAGTACAAAGTTGATGTAAATCTGAGAAAAATCCAATTGAATCGCCACATAGTTATATCCTCTTTATTAGATTTTGAAAAAGAGTGGAAAAAATAGTTATGGAATGATATAATCGTCCGAGATAAAAAGTATGAAAAAATAATAGTAGGAGAAATCAGGTGAATCAATTTTATTTTGCACCACTGGAAGGAATCAGTGGATATGTATACAGAAGTGCATATGAAAAATACTTTGGAAAGACAGATAAATATTTTATTCCTTTCATTAGTCCGAATCAGAAGGGAAAACTTAGTTCCAGAGAGAAAAATGATATTCTTCCGGAGCATAACAAAGGCATGTATGCGGTGCCTCAGATTCTGACGAGTTCGGCAGAGGATTTTATACGCACGGCACAAAAACTAGGTGAGTATGGATATGAAGAAATCAATTTAAATTTGGGCTGTCCATCCAAAACAGTTGTTTCTAAAGGAAAGGGCTCTGGATTTCTGGCAGAACCTGAACGGCTGGAGCGATTTTTAAATGAGATTTTTGAAACGTGTTTAGAAAAGAACAACATGAAAATATCTGTCAAGACCAGAATTGGAAAGGAAAGTCCGGAAGAATTTGACAGGATTTTGGATATCTACAATCAATATCCGATGGAAGAGTTGATTATTCATCCGAGAATTCAAAAGGACTTTTATAAAAATATTCCGAAGTTAGAGGTCTTTGAAATGGCAGTAAAGAGGAGCAAAAATCCGCTCTGTTATAATGGAGATATTTTCACTGTGGATGATTACAGAAAGATATCTGCCTTATTTCCTGATGTGAGCCGTTTTATGCTGGGAAGAGGAATTCTGAAAAATCCGGGGCTGATTCCGGCGATTCGTGAGGGGCGGTATCTGAAAAAAGAAATTCTTAAAGCATTTCATGATGAGGTATATGAAGCATACAAAGAAGTTCTTTTTGGTGAGAAGACGGTGCTTTTTAAGATGAAAGAAATCTGGTTTTATATGGCACCTCTGTTTTCTGATTCTGAAAAATATGCAAAGAAAATTAAGAAATCGGAAAAGCTGAACGTATATGAAACGGTGGTAGAAGCGTTGTTTGAAGAAAGATGTTTGAGAATGGAGTGAAGAAAACGTAATGGAGACGATTTTGGAGTGGGACAGAGAGATTCTGCTTTTTATTCAGGAACATGTCCGTCAGCTATGGATGGATGAATTTTGGATATCAATAACGCACCTGGGAGATATGGGATGGATTTGGATTTTTCTGGGAATTATCCTGTTGATACCAAAGAAGACCAGAAGAGGGGGCGTTGCTGCACTTCTGGCACTTGCAATTGGGACGTTGATTACAAATATGGTATTGAAAAATATGGTTGGAAGAATTAGACCATATGAAGTGATAGATGGACTTCTGCTGATTATGGAACGTCAGCATGACTTTTCTTTTCCATCCGGACACACCAGTGCCTCTTTTGCGGCGGCATTGGGGCTCTATCAGTTTCTGCCAAAAAAGTGGGGGATTTTGTGTATGATATTGGCCGTTCTGATTTCACTCTCAAGACTATATGTTGGTGTACATTATCCGACAGATGTAATTGGAGGAATTCTTGTCGGAAGTTTTTCCGCATGGGCAGCAGGCACTCTGGTGCGCCGCTGGTATCGCTGATTTAGATTTTATAGAAATAGAGGACGCTCCAAATGATAGGGTGTCCTCTATTTTTATCAGTTTATTTATTCTTATTCTTTATGGCTGCTTCCACGAAGCCTTTAAACAAAGGATGTGGACGGTTTGGCCGGGACTTCAGCTCAGGATGTGCCTGAGTAGCAATAAACCATGGATGCTCCGGAATTTCAATCATTTCCACGATTCTTCTGTCTGGAGAGAGTCCGGACAGTATCATTCCGTTAGCTTCCAGAACTTCCCGGTAATCGTTATTCACTTCATAGCGATGGCGGTGCCGTTCCTGAATTTCTTCTGTTTGATAGAGCTGGAAGGCTTTGGAGCCCGGTTTCAGGATGCAGGGATAGGAGCCAAGCCGGAGCGTTCCGCCGATGTCTTCGATACCAATCTGCTCAGGCATAATATGGATGACAGGGTGTGTAGTAAGAGGATTTAGCTCCATACTATGTGCATCGTGATATCCGATGACATTTCGGACAAATTCCACGATGGAAATCTGCATTCCGAGACAAAGTCCCAGAAATGGGATTTTATGGGTACGGGCATATTTAATCGCTTCGACTTTCCCTTCGATCCCCCGGTCACCAAATCCCCCGGGAACAAGAATACCGTTGACATCTCTTAAAATTTCGTCTGCATTGTCCGGGGTTATTGTTTCTGAATCAACCCACTTGATATCTACGGTAGTATGGCTGTAAATACCGCCGTGTTTTAAGGCTTCCACCACACTAATATAAGCATCGTGAAGCTGGATATACTTTCCGACAAGGGCAATGCGGACTTGCTGGGTCGGATGTTTTAAGTTGTCTACCATTTCTTTCCAGTCAGTCAAATCCGGTTCCGGGCAGTCCAGATGCAGACATTCGCAGACAACTTGTGCCAGATTTTCTTTTTCCATAGCAAGAGGAGCTTCATACAAATACTCCACATCCAGATTTTGAAGAACATGGTTAGCAGGGAGGTTACAGAACAGAGAAATCTTATCCTTAATGCTGTCATCCAACGGGTGTTCAGAGCGGCATACGATGATGTCCGGCTGGATTCCCATACCCTGCAGCTCTTTCACACTTGCTTGTGTGGGTTTTGTTTTCATTTCCTGAGATGCTTTTAAGTATGGAATCAGTGTGACATGAATCAGGATAACGTTTTCACGCCCTTTCTCGTGCTGAAACTGACGAATAGATTCCAAAAATGGCTGGCTTTCGATATCGCCCACAGTTCCGCCGACTTCGATGATTGCAATTTCTGTATTCCGGGCAGATGGATTGCGGTAAAATCTGCTTTTGATTTCATTTGTAATATGAGGAATGACTTGTACAGTACCACCCCCGAAATCTCCGCGGCGCTCCTTTTGAAGAACAGACCAATAGATTTTTCCTGTTGTAACATTAGAGTTTTTGGTCAGACTTTCATCAATGAAACGCTCGTAATGCCCAAGGTCTAAGTCCGTTTCTGCTCCATCATCTGTTACGAATACTTCTCCGTGCTGTACCGGATTCATTGTACCGGGATCAATGTTGATATAGGGATCGAATTTTTGCATTGTTACGGTATATCCGCGTGCTTTCAGCAGACGGCCCAGGGATGCTGCCGTGATTCCTTTTCCAAGACCAGATACAACACCTCCAGTGACAAATACATATTTTACAGCCATAATGTCCTCCTTGAATTCTATGAATCTAAAATATTAAAAAAAGAGTATACACTTATTTTTAAATAAAATACAAGAAAAATTTTATAAAAAATAAAAAATTATGTCTGATATTAAAAATTCCCCTTTCAACATTGAAAGGAGAATCAGTTTTAATAATGGCTGTGACCTGTCTCGTAAACGGCTTCACAGGTGAGTTGTACCCCCAGGCGTTTAAAAATACGGATATCTACATCTGAAAGCATGACAGAAGTATGTGCCTGGCATCCGTTTAATTTCGGAAGCTGTTTTAATGCCAGCTTTGCGTCCGGATTGGTTGCTGCGCTGGCAGACAGGGCAATCAGGACCTCATCCGTATGAAGACGGGGATTTTTGCTTTTTAAATAATCAACCTTCAATTTCTGAATCGGTTCAATGGATTCCGGTGAAATAATATGGAGATTATGATTTAATCCGGCCAGTTCTTTGATGACATTTAAAAGAAGGGCTGCGGAAGCACCGAGAAGATTGGTAGTTTTCCCAGTAATAATACGTCCGTTATCCAGTTCCATTGCAGCTGCCGGAGTCTGTGTTTCTTTGGCACGCTTCAGAGCAGCTTTGACCACATGGCGGTCTTCGATGGTTACGCCGGCCTGATTCATGAGCAATTCGATTTTCTGAGCTTCTTCTTCCGGACTGTTCCCCTTCAGAAGAGCGTTGAGGGAATCATAATAGCGGCGGACAATCTCCTGTTTAGAGGCTTCACAGCAGACTGCATCATCACAGATACAGTTTCCGGCCATGTTAACACCCATATCGGTAGGAGATTTGTACGGGCTTTTTCCATATATTTTTTCAAAAATAGTATTCAGGACAGGGAAAATTTCCACGTCTCTATTATAGTTGACCGTAGTTTTGCCATAAGCTTCCAGATGGAAAGGGTCAATCATGTTAATATCATTTAAATCAGCAGTTGCAGCCTCATAAGCCAGGTTAACCGGATGTTTCAGCGGGAGATTCCAAACAGGGAATGTTTCAAATTTAGCATATCCTGCATGAATTCCCCGTTTATGCTCATGATATAACTGAGAAAGACAGGTTGCCATTTTTCCGCTTCCCGGTCCTGGAGCCGTGACGATGACGAGCGGACGGCTTGTCTCAATATAGTCATTTTTCCCATATCCTTCATCGCTGACAATCAGTGGAATATTAGAAGGATATCCATTGATGCAGTAATGCTGATAAACACGAATTCCCATATTTTCCAGACGATGTCGGAATAAGGAAGCACTTTCCTGTCCGGAATATTGGGTGATGACAACACTTCCTACATACAGGCCATTATCACGGTAAGAGTTCATCAGACGAAGGACATCCGAATCGTAAGTGATACCGAGGTCGCCCCGCACTTTGTTTTTTTCAATATCTTTTGCGCTGATAACAATGATGATTTCTGCCTGATCGCTTAGTTGTTTTAAAAGACGGAGCTTGCTGTCAGGGGCAAATCCCGGAAGGACGCGGGCAGCGTGGTAGTCGTCAAATAATTTTCCGCCGAATTCGAGATACAGTTTGTTGTCAAACTGGTTGATACGCTCGCGGATATGTTCAGATTGCATTTTGAGATATTTGTCATTATCAAATCCAATTTTCATTTTTTCATTCCTCGTTTTGTGGTGATTCTATATTTGGGGAAGACAGCAGAGGATAAAAACTGCAAATCATTCCATTGATAGTATACATAAAAAGCCTTGAGTTTACAATATTTTCATAATGTTTTTATTGATTTATGGGTAGCCTGTACTTATAATGGGGATAGTGGATTTTAGGAGGATGAGAATGGATAATCAAAATAGTAGAAATAATAGAAATAATAAAAACAATCCTAAAAATAATCGTCAGGGCTGGGGACTGATTCTTGTAACAACCCTGCTGACGGTATTTATCGTAATGGGATTGTATTCGATGATGCAGGAGCGGAATCCGGAAGAAATCAGCTATGACAAATTTTTAAAGATGGTAGATAGTGGAGAAGTACAATCCGTAACGATTGATTCAACCAGGATTTATATCACATTAACAGATGAGGCACGAGAAAAAGAGAAGCAAAGCAGTACGAATGGCAATGATGCTGCGGCAGATTTCATCAGCCAGCTGGAAGAACGGCAGGGCAGTCAGGCAGAGGCTCCGGATTATTATACCGGTGTTGTAAGAGATGATACGCTTTCAGAACGTCTCTATAAAGCGGGTGTGGAATATGGACAAAGCATCCCGGATACAGCGTCTTCTCTGGTGTTTGAGGTTTTCCTGACCGTAATCCTTCCGATTTTACTGATTGTTATTTTGTTTAATTTCTTAATGAAGCGCATGTCAAAGGGCGGCGGCATGATGGGAATTGGCAAGAGCAATGCGAAGGTTTATGTGGAAAAGCAGACCGGTGTGACATTTCAGGATGTTGCAGGAGAGGACGAGGCAAAAGAATCTCTTCAGGAAGTTGTGGATTTCCTTCATAATCCGGGAAAATATACCGGAATCGGTGCGAAGCTTCCGAAAGGTGCGCTGCTTGTGGGACCTCCGGGAACTGGTAAGACACTGCTTGCAAAAGCGGTTGCAGGAGAGGCGAAAGTGCCGTTTTTCTCCCTGTCGGGTTCTGCGTTTGTGGAGATGTATGTGGGAGTCGGTGCGTCCCGTGTGCGTGACTTGTTTAAGCAGGCTCAGCAGATGGCTCCGTGTATTGTATTCATTGATGAGATCGATGCCATCGGAAAGAGCAGAGACAATGCAATGGGCAGCAATGATGAACGTGAACAGACGTTGAATCAGCTGCTTGCAGAAATGGATGGATTTGATACGAATAAAGGTCTGTTGCTTTTAGCAGCAACGAATCGTCCGGAAGTCTTAGATCCCGCCCTTCTTCGCCCGGGACGTTTCGACCGTCGGATTGTTGTAGATAAACCGGATTTAAAAGGCCGTATCGATATTCTGAAGGTACATGCGAAAGATGTAAGAATGGATGAAACTGTGGATTTAGAAGCGATTGCTCTGGCAACTTCCGGTGCAGTAGGCTCGGATCTTGCCAATATGATCAATGAAGCTGCAATCAATGCAGTCAAGCATGGAAGACAGGTAGTCAGCCAGAAAGACTTGTTTGAAGCAGTGGAAGTGGTATTGGTAGGAAAAGAAAAGAAAGACCGTATTATGAATGAGGAAGAACGCAGAATTGTTTCTTATCATGAAGTTGGACATGCACTTGTGAGTGCACTTCAAAAAGATGCAGAACCGGTACAGAAGATTACGATTGTACCCAGAACTATGGGAGCATTGGGATATGTAATGCAGACACCGGAAGAGGAAAAATTCCTGAATACAAAAAAAGAGCTGGAAGCAATGCTGGTTGGTATGCTGGCAGGGCGTGCAGCAGAGGAAGTAGTATTTGATACAGTTACAACAGGTGCTTCGAATGATATCGAAAAAGCAACAAAGATTGCAAGAGCGATGATTACCCAGTATGGTATGTCCGAGAAGTTTGGATTGATTGGTCTGGAATCGGTTCAAAGCCGTTATCTGGACGGACGTCCGGTTATGAACTGCGGAGAAGCAACGGCGGCAGAGATTGACGCGGAAGTCATGGAGATGCTGAAAAAGGCATATGAAGAAGCGAAGAGACTGCTGCGTGAAAACAGGGAAGCACTGGATAAGATTTCAGAGTTCCTGATTGAAAAAGAGACGATTACCGGAAAAGAGTTCATGAAGATTTTTCGTGAAGTCAAGGGAATCGAAGAGCCTGCAGAAGGAACAGGAAAGAAAGAAGCCCGGATTGCGATGAAGCCTGTGGAAGGCAGAGAGCATGTACCGGAAGAAGAAAATCAGGAAGAAGTTTCTCAGGAAAATGAATAACAGAGAATAAATTATGAAAAAGGACAGGATGTGATGTTTCATCTTGTCCTTTTTTTCTAAAACATTTATAATAGTGTGTATGGAAAATTATAATTTTGATATACAAGAAGAATTAAAAAAGCTTCCGGGAAAGCCGGGAGTCTATATTATGCATGATGAAAAAGACCGTATCATCTATGTAGGGAAGGCAATCAGTCTGAAAAACCGGGTGCGTCAGTATTTTCAGACCAGCAGGAATAAAGGTGTCAAAATTGAGCAGATGGTCACGCATATCCGTAGATTTGAATATATTGTGACGGATTCAGAGTTAGAAGCACTTGTGCTGGAATGTAATCTGATTAAAGAACATCGTCCGAAGTATAATACTATGTTGATGGATGATAAGACTTATCCGTTTATTAAAGTAACTACTAATGAAGATTTTCCAAGAGTGATGCTGGCGAGGCGGATGCTGAAGGATAAGGCAAAATACTTCGGTCCCTATACAAGTGGTCAGGCAGTGAGAGACACGATTGATTTGCTGCATAAGCTGTATCATGTCAGAAGCTGTAATCGGAACCTTCCGAAAGATATTGGAAAAGAGAGGCCTTGTCTGAATTATCATATCAAGCAGTGTGATGCTCCTTGTCAGGGATATATTTCCAAAGAGGAATATGGAAAATCTATTGCAGAGGTGATTCGCTTTCTGAATGGGAATTTTGACAGTATTTTAAAAGATTTGGAAAAGAAGATGAATGAAGCGTCAGAGGAACTGCGGTTTGAAAAGGCAATTGAGTACAGGGAACTGCTCAATAGTGTAAGAAAGATTGCACAGAAACAGAAAATTACAGACAGCAGTGGAGAAGACAGAGACATTCTGGCAGTTGCTTCGGAAGAGGAAGATGCAGTAGTACAGGTTTTTTTCATTCGTGGAGGGCGTCTGATTGGACGGGACCATTTCTATTTGAGGATTACCAAAGGGGAAAGTGCGGGCAGTATTCTGGACAGCTTTATCAAGCAGTATTATGCGGGAACGCCGTTTATTCCGGGAGAGCTGATGCTGCCTGAAGAAGTAGAAGATATGCAGCTTCTGGAAGAATGGCTGAGTACGAAACGGGGAGGAAAGGTTACAATTCGTGTTCCGAAAAAGGGCACGAAGGAAAAGCTGGTAGAATTGGCTGCAAATAATGCTGCACTTGTTTTAAGCAAAGATAAAGAGCGGCTCAAGCGCGAGGAAGGCAGGACAATCGGTGCAGTAAAAG
>CASERA010000190.1 GCA_949290175.1 uncultured Ruminococcus sp. | reverse complement strand
CTCAGTTGGTAGAGCAGAGGACTGAAAATCCTCGTGTCGCTGGTTCGATTCCGGCTCTGGGCATTTTCTCTGCCAAAAGTAGAGAAAATATGAATATACGGGCGTGTAGCTCAGGTGGTAGAGCACTTGACTTTTAATCAAGTTGTCCGGGGTTCGAATCCCCGCACGCTCATTAAGTAGACACTATTTCAGAGATATATTCTGAAGTAGTGTTTTTTATTGTATAAAAATAAGAATACCTTTATAATAAAAGAATCAAAGAAGAGATTAGAGGACACGATGGATAGATTGTATAAAAAATTGGAGTCATATGGGGATTCAGATTATTATGGATTTCATATGCCAGGGCACAAGCGCAATTTAGATATTACAGGTGCAAAGCTTCCGTACAAAATTGATATTACGGAGATTGACGGGTTTGATAACCTGCATCATGCAGAAGAGATTCTAGAAGAAGCACAGACAAGAGCAGCATCCTTGTATCATGCAGGGGAAACGCATTATGTGATTAATGGAAGTACAGGAGGAATTTTAAGTGCTGTGATGGGGTGTACACAGCGGGGAGGAAAAATTCTGATGGCTAGAAACTGCCATAAATCGGTTTATCATGCGGTGTTTTTAAATGAGCTGCATCCGGTTTATTTGTATCCGGAGTTTTATGAGGAAATGGAATTAAATGGGGAAATATATCCACAGGATGTAGAGAAACTTTTGGAAGCACATCCGGATGTTCAGGCAGTTGTAATTACATCTCCTACATATGATGGTGTACTTTCAGATATTAAGCAAATATCTGAAATCGTGCATAAAAAGAAGATTCCGCTGATTGTGGATGAGGCACACGGCGCACATTTTGGGTTTCATTCATATTTTCCTGAAAATGCAAATTTAAAAGGAGCAGATGTGGTGGTTCATAGTCTTCATAAAACGCTGCCGGCACTTACTCAGACTGCTCTTATTCATATAAATGGAGAATTTGTCAATAGAAGAAAGATAAGACAGTATTTACATATGTTTCAAACAAGTAGTCCATCTTATGTATTGATGGCAAGTATGGATGAATGTATTCGTTTGATACAGGAGAGAGGTAATGAAATCTTTGAAGAATATACAAAGCTTCTTGAGATGACAAGAAAATGCTTGAAAGAGCTTCAAAATATGAAATTGGTCGAATCTGAAGAATATGACAAATCCAAAATAGTAATTTCTGTGAAGGGAACAAGACTTGAGAAAGAAGATGGAAAATTTGAACGTTTTACAGGGAAAAAATTATATGACATTCTTCTGAGGGAATATCATCTTCAGATGGAGATGGCGGCAGGTTCTTATATTATAGCAATGACATCGCCCGCGGATACAAAAGAAGGAATGGAGCGTCTGATAAAAGCTTTATTTGAGATTGATGCCAGATTACATGTATTTACGCAAGAGGAGACAATAGCCAAAGGAGCTTTGCAGCCGCCAAAACAGGAGCAGATTTATACCAGTTACGAGATGGAACAGTTGAGGGAGGAAGCTGAGCAGAAGAGAATAAAACGTTTGTCCTGGAAAGATGCAGTAGAAATGATTTCCATGGAATATGCATATTTATATCCTCCGGGAATTCCTTTGATAGTGCCAGGAGAGAGAATTTCTGAAAAAGCAATACAAATATTGCGGGATTATGAAAAAATGGGATTTGGTATTGAGGGAATAAATGTGGATAAGCAGATTGAGGTGTGGATAAATGAGTAAAATTTTTTATATTATGGGGAAAAGTTCTTCAGGAAAGGATACAATTTATAAAAAGGTTCTCGAGAAACTGCCAAAGCTGAAGACAATTATTTTATATACAACCCGTCCAATCAGAGAAGGAGAGACTGATGGCGTAGAATATTTCTTTGTAGACGAAGAACGGCTGGAAGAGATGCAGGAAGAGGAACGCGTGATAGAAGTTCGCTCTTATAATACAACATGTGGAGTCTGGACTTATTTTACAGCAGATGACGGACAGATTAATTTAGAAAAATATGATTACCTGGTGATTGGTACATTGGAGTCTTACCGCGAAATGAAAGAATATTTCGGAGAAGATAAACTGTTTCCAATTTATATTGAGGTAGAAGATGGATTAAGACTGGAACGTGCTTTGAAAAGAGAACGGAATCAAACGAAGCCAAAGTATGCGGAAATGTGCAGAAGATTTCTGGCAGATGCAGAAGATTTCTCAGAAGAAAATTTGAAGAATGCGGGAATTAAGTACCGGTTTGATAACACAAATCTGGAAAAATGTTTGAGTGATGTCACAAAATGTATAGAAGAATATAGGCTATATCTTCCCCAAAAATTATGATATACTACAAGAGTAATAAAAGATAATATAAAAAGGACAGCAGGTGATGATATGAGTGGTTTTAAAGATGTAGTGGGACACAACAACATTATACAGTATATCGAAAATGCAGTAAAAACAGACAAGGTTTCCCATGCCTATATTTTGAATGGGGAAAAAGGGTCCGGTAAGAAAATGCTGGCAAGTCTGTTTGCAATGAGCCTGCAATGTCAAAACAGAGAAGAAGACGGGGATGCATGTGGAAAATGCCAGTCCTGTAAGCAGGCCGTGAATCAAAATCAGCCGGATATTATAAGAGTAACTCATGAAAAGCCGAACACCATCAGTATTGATGATATCAGAGAACAGGTGAACAATGATATAGTGATTAAACCGTACAGCAGCCGTTATAAAATCTATATTATTGCGGATGCGGATATGATGAGTGTACAGGCACAGAATGCATTGCTCAAGACAATTGAAGAGCCGCCGGAGTATGCGGTAATTCTTTTGCTCACAGAGAATGCGGAGACTCTGCTTCCGACCATCCGCTCCAGATGTGTTATGCTCAAGTTGAGGAACATTAAGGACCAGCTGATTAAAAAATATCTGATGGAGCAGATGGAAGTTCCAGATTATAAAGCTGATGTGTGTGTTGCATTTGCACAGGGAAATATGGGCAGGGCAATTATGCTGGCAACTTCAGCACATTTCAATGAGATTAAAGAAGAAGCAGTTCATTTGCTACGCGAAATCAATCTCATGGATGTGGAGGATTTAGAAGCGGCTGTGAAGCGCGTCACATCGTATAAGCTGGATATTACAGATTATCTGGATGTAATTGCAGTATGGTATCGGGATGTGCTGATTTATAAGGCAACAAAGAATGTAGACCGTGTCGTATTCTCAGATCAGTTAAGATATATAAAAGAAAGAGCCAGCAAAAGCTCATATGAGGGCATCGAGAACATTTTAGATGCCATTGAAAAGGCAAAGTCCAGATTGAAAGCAAATGTTAATTTTGAATTGACGATAGAGCTGCTTTTATTGACGATAAAGGAGAACTAGAAGAATGACAAAAGTAATTGGCGTAAGATTCAGAACGGCCGGGAAGATTTATTACTTTTCACCAGGGAAGCTCGATATCAGGCAGGGAGATGACGTGATTGTTGAGACTGCAAGAGGTATTGAGTACGGTAATGTTGTCGTTGGCACGAAGAAGGTGAAAGATGAAGAGGTTGTACAGCCTTTAAAATCTGTAATCCGTATTGCAACGGAGCAGGATAAGAAAACAGAAGAGAAAAACAGGGAAAAAGAAAAAGAGGCTTTTAAGATTTGTCTTGAAAAGATTCGAAAACATGGTTTGGAGATGAAGCTTATTGATGCAGAATATACGTTTGATAATAATAAAGTTTTGTTTTATTTTACTGCGGATGGACGTATTGATTTCCGTGAGTTGGTCAAGGATTTGGCAGCTGTATTTCGAATCCGTATCGAACTGAGGCAGATTGGTGTCAGAGATGAAACGAAAATCCGTGGTGGAATCGGAATCTGTGGAAGACCGCTGTGCTGTCACACATATCTGTCAGAGTTTGCAGCAGTTTCTATTAAGATGGCAAAGGAACAGAATCTTTCTCTTAATCCGACTAAAATATCCGGTGTATGCGGACGTTTGATGTGCTGCCTTACAAACGAAGAAGAGACGTATGAGGAACTAAACAGCCAGCTTCCATCAGTGGGTGATAATGTAACTACTCCAGAGGGACTTACCGGAACGGTACATTCATTAAGTGTACTGCGTAAACTGGTGAAGGTGGTTGTAACTCTGGAAAATGACGAAAAGGAAATCAGAGAATACAATGCGGATGATTTAAAATTCCGTCCTCGTCGTAAAAAAGCAAAAGTTTCCAAAGAGGAAATGAAGAAACTGGCTGAGTTGGAAAAAGGAGAAGGAGCGTCTAAATTAAATGACAAATAGATTAAATCCGGGAGAGAGACTGGATGATTTGCAGCTGAATGGTTTGGAAATCATTCAAGATTCCGCGCGGTTTTGTTTTGGAATTGATGCGGTAATGCTTTCAGATTTTGCAAAGGTGAAGGAAGATGAAACTGTTCTGGATTTGGGAACCGGAACAGGGATTCTTCCCATTCTTTTGTCTGCGAAGACGAATGGGCGGCACTTTACCGGTCTGGAGATACAAGAGGAAAGTGCGGATATGGCAAGACGGAGTGTTGAGCATAATGGGCTTCAAGGCAGGATTGACATTGTACAGGGAGATATCAAGGAGGCGGCAGAAATTTTTAAGCCTGCCTTTTTTGATGTTATTGTTACAAATCCTCCGTATATGCTGAATCATCATGGATTGAAAAATCCGGGGGATGCGAAGGCAATTGCACGCCATGAGATTTTATGCACCATGGATGATATTTTGAGGGAAAGTAAAAAAATGCTGGCTGATGGCAGAGGCCGATTTTATATGATACATAAACCTTTCCGGCTGGCAGAAATCTTGTCTAAGATGAGCGAGTATAAAATAGAGCCAAAGAGGATTCAATTTGTGCATCCATATATTGATAAGGAGCCTACGATGGTTCTGATTGAGGGATTAAGAGGAGGAAAACCCCGTGTGACAATTGAGCCGCCCCTGATTATGTATGAGAGAAAGGAATAGATATGGCAGGAACATTATATTTGTGTGCGACACCAATTGGAAATTTGGAAGATATAACATTTCGAGTGATTCGTACACTGAAAGAAGTGGATTTGATTGCTGCAGAAGATACGAGAAACAGTATTAAACTTCTAAACCATTTTGAAATCCAGACTCCGATGACCAGCTACCATGAGTACAATAAGTATGAAAAGGGAAGAAAGCTGGTGGAAAAACTTCAGGAAGGCAAAAATATTGCTTTGATTACAGATGCAGGAACACCTGGAATTTCAGACCCGGGAGAAGAACTGGTGAAGATGTGCTATGAAGCAGGAATAGCGGTTACTTCGCTTCCCGGAGCGGCAGCATGTATCACGGCATTGACAATTTCTGGTCTGTCTACAAGAAGATTTGTTTTTGAAGCATTTCTGCCGACAGATAAAAAAGAGAGAGAATCAGTTTTATTGGAATTGGAGACGGAAACAAGAACAATGATATTGTATGAAGCGCCACATCGTCTTGTGAAGACTCTGAAGCTGTTATATGAGCGTTTGGGCAGCAGGCAGGTTACAGTTTGCAGGGAGTTGACAAAACGTCATGAAACGGCGTTTAAATCAACTTTGGGAGAAGCAGTATCCTATTATGAGGCGAATGCTCCAAAAGGCGAATGTGTGCTTGTTATCGAGGGGAAAAGCCGAGAAGAGGCAGAAAAAGAGGCAAGAAAACAGTGGGAAGAAATGAGCATTGAAGAGCATATGCAATATTATCTGGAGCAGGGTCTGGATAAAAAGTCTGCAATGAAGATGACAGCAAAGGACAGAGGCGTGCAGAAAAGAGAAATTTACAATTATTTGGAGCGGAAATAAAATGACAGTAATAGTGTAAAAGAAAATTGATATAAATTATAAAAATAGTGCCATAAATTGTAAAATCTTGATATGAATTAACGAAAATTAATAAAATATTGACAAATAAAAAAATTTGGGTGTAAAATTTCTCATGAAAAAAATAATGGGAACAGAAAAAAAGGTATATTGTTATATAAATTTTTATTGCGCTATTATCAGGCAAAATTCCCTATAAATATTATTATTTTTCAAAAAATGAAGAGCAACATGCAACTAAATAATATTACGACTGACTATACAATATGCAAGATGCTTTATTAGAGCCCGAATGAAAGCCTGAATGTGGCCAGTAAAATTTCAGAGCAGCTGTACATTCCACAGAAGTATTTGACAAGGATTTTTATGAAATTAAAAAGGCAAGTACTATTGGTTTGGTTGACGATGAAAATGACAACTACCGGTTGATGAAGGAATTATGACACAGTCAATGCCGGTATATGCGGCTGATGGAGAAACAGTGGTAACAGCTTCCGAAGGAGGTACTGCTGTTTTCGGGGAGTCTGGCACTGAGGTGCCGAATTCCGAAGAGGATACTCTTTCTGAAGGAACATCCGTCGAGGCGGACAATATTGAAGAAAGTGAATCTGAAAATAATACTAATATTTCAGACTATTCTGCCGTCTATGAAGACGGAAAAATCAAAATCTATACTCTGGAACAGCTGGAAGCTATTGGGAGCGGAAAGCCCGTTATGTCAAACGACAATGCAGAGGGGCAGTTTGGCACCGGTGAAGCTGTTACAGCAGATCAAATACAAATCACATACAGTCTGGATGCGCAGTACGAGCTGATTAATCCCATCACGCTCAATGCGGATAACATCTGGACTCTGCCGGATGGATTTGCCGGCACATTCTTTGGGGGCGCAGTAGATGAAAGTGCGCCGCTCTATGACAAAATCACAGATACAATCTATATTTACAATAATTATCAACTTCAAGTTATCTGTTCTGAGAGGGCAGATCAGGAACCAGTCATGTCCAATGACATGTTTGCAGCCAAGTTTGGAATGGGTCAGCTTGTATATCCAAACGGTACGCCAACGGATGACAGTGAGGAGGCGGTGCAGGGGTATCTGACGTACAGCAGGGAGCATAACTATGTATTGGCTACAGGATTTACCGCAGAGATGCCCAAAATAGAAGCAGTAAAAGCCGGAGAAGATATCCTGTGGCTTGATGAAGAACAAGCAGATGGACGGACACAACCAGGACAACTTTATTATGAAATTAATGGTGAAAAGTACATATTAATTGGAAATGAGATGCAGTTACGTGCAATTGGAAGTAATAAACATGTCACACCACGAATGTTTATTTATAATGAGCCAGGACTTGTCGGCGGTCTTTTGGGTGCAGATCCATCATATATACCGTATTATCCCGGGGATGCAGATTTAGGCCTGGAAAGTGTGGTAAATGAATCATCTACAACTCACCATAAATTGATTACGGGAGATGTTATGGATGAAGTGAAAGTAGATGAAGGATATACATATTATGGCGATAATTGTGAGGAAAAACGATATCAATTAGCAGATGTAGATCTTTCAGATGATGGTCTGCTTGAAGATATTTTAGGTATAGTAGGGGGGCTGTTAGGAGGTTTATTAACTGGAACCAATGAGTTTTGCGGTGTTGATGAAACGGGACGCCCCAACCATGAAAGTATGGGTCTAAGTGAGTTAAAGAAAATATATGGAGATTTACGATATTCGTCAGACGCAAATTATATTATTTTCCGTAATATCGATTTATCAGAATCCGGGGAAAATTCCAATGGAGTAACGGATGACTGGCAGCCTGTTAATATTTCCGGCAATATAGAAGGACGGCTAGATATGCAGGATGGACAGGCGGTTACAATCAGCAATATTAACGTTTATCAGACTGGAAAAATTAATCCGTCTACAACAAGAGGTCTTGGATTTTTTGGTTCAATATCAAATCGTACGGATGAAGCAAAATTAGGTTCCAGCGCAGGAACCACATTGGTAGAGGACATTCATTTAAGCAATGTAAATATAAAGAATGAATCAACAGAGGTAGAGGATGTAACAAATTCATTGGTAGAGGGGCTCGTGGGACTTCTTAGCGGAGTATTAGGCGGACTTCTTGGAATTGTAGATGATTTGCTAGGGTGGATTATTCCTGATTTGGGTAATCTAAATCTGGGTGATGTAGTAAAAAGTCTATTAGAAGTACAGAAAAACAGTCTGGATATTTTTGCAGCAGGAAGCTTTGCAGGGCGTGTTATTGGCGACGTAAAAATACAGAACTGTACGGTATCCAATGCTGTCGTAACAAGTGTAAAAGGTATGACAGGTGGTCTTGTTGGATATACAGAGGGAACAGCGGAGTATGATTTGCTTTCAAACGTTGGTGGTACGACGGTGAAATTACTTGCCAATTTATTAAATTTAATTCCCGGACTTGGACTGGGGGATTTGATTACAGTTCTTTTAGAAAATGATATTTCTATTGGAGAGTTGATTCCTATTGGATATTATAAGCCTCAGATTATAGGATGCAGTGTAACTTTAGAACAAGATGTCTTTGGAAGTACAGCAACAGATTATAATGGTGGATTTGCTGGAATGCAGATTGCTGCTAATATAAGTGGCTGTTCTGTCAGTGGAGTAGTAAGTGTGCAGGCAGGAACAGGTGCAGGTGGCTTTGCCGGAATTGAAAGAGATGCGGTAATAGACAGTCTTTTAAGTAGCTTAGGAGTAGAGTTGTCTACATTTGATATTAAATCAGAGCAGAATAACTGTTCAGTAATCGGACAAGATATTCAAGTTTTGGCACAGGCACAATACGCAGGTGGTTTTAATGGTGTTATGACCAACAGTATCAGCAGAGGGTGTAAGGTAGAATCTTTGAATGAAGTGAGGGCAGAAAAATATGCCGGCGGTTTTGCAGGAAGGGCTACCATTGGTTATGGAACGACCATCGGAGATGGGGATGAAAAAGATAACACGCTTTTAGAATCTGTATCAAAACTTTTGACACAGCTTGTAGCTCCCGGTAATGAAGATAAACTCAATACGTTGTTATCATTGACCGGTCTTACGCCATCTGAAATATATGGGTGTACAGTTTCAGGAACTACATGGTCTGTTGAAACATCGTCTGATTATGCCGGAGGCCTGATTGGTCAGGGAGATGGCGTAAAAATTGAGGCAAACGGTGAGGAAGGAAATCAAATTACAGGAATCTCTTCTGTAAAAGCAGAAAATTATGCAGGAGGAATTTCCGGAAGTATTACAACAGCAAATCCAATTGGTGTACTGAATACCACAATTGGAGTTGGCAGCTATCTTCCTTTTTCGCTTGTTAATACAACGGTTAGCGGAAACAATTTGACCGTACAGGCTGGGAAGAAATATGCAGCAGGCGGTGTTGGTCTTGTACTTGGAGGTACAGTAAATCAGGTGTCGGTTACCGGGCTTGCGGATATTAGTGCCGGAAACTATGCAGGCGGTTTTGCAGGCAGAGCGGGAACAGGTGGTCTGGCTGAAACGCAGGGATTGGATTTGCTTGGTCTTGGATTGATAAAAATTGATAATCTGTTGTCAGTAGTGCAGGGAGTTGCGGTAGAAATTTCAGATACTCACGTTACTGGTATGGAGCAGGGATTTTCTATTTTTTCGAGTGGAGAGGTAGAGGCAGCGGATGGCGAGTCTATTCTTTCCGGAGGGTTTATTGCTGAGGCAGTAGGGATAAAGATAGAAAATTCTGATGTGACAAGATTAAAAGAAGCAAAAGTACAGAAGCAGGAAGGAAAGAACAGTTATGCAGGGGGATTTGCCGGACGTTCCCATACAGGTGGATTGGCGGGACTTGCAAAAGAAGAGGAAGATGGCTCCTTAAAACTTCCCGGACTTGTATCTTTAGATTCACCACTGGATTTACTTCCCTATCTGCTCCCGAAATATACAAACTGCAAAGTGAAATTTGTCTCAAACGAAGGCAGCACGCAAGTAGAAGCTCAATATGCTGGTGGCTTTTTCGGAGCAATGCAAAGCGGCGAGGCAGATAACAGCAGTAGCGAGGAGCCGTACGCAGTTTACGGACTGGAAAGTGTAAGGGGAGAAGCATATGCAGGAGGTTTTGCCGGAAAGGCAGATGCCGGTGCTGCTGCATCCTCGGATGGATTGAAATTGCTGGATGGCTTGATTGATTTAAATATTGGCGGTCTTGTGAGTGTATTGAACGTATACGTACCTGAAATTACATCGGCAGGAGTAAAGTCAAATGACAATGGATTTGTAGTAGAAGCAACTGCACAGGACAGCAGTGCAGGAGGTTATATCGGCTATGGAAGTGGTGTCCAGATAAAGGATTCAGATGTATTATCTCTAAAGCATACGGAGGTTACACCGCCTTCTGACAATCTGGAATCTGCGAATGGAGAAAACTATTTTAATGAAAATTCTGAGTATGCAGTGAAGGGAGGAAAATATGCCGGTGGATACATTGGCTGCGCAGATATTGATTCCGCAGCGGGTGTTGGAGCGGGACTGGAGTTATTAAACAGTATCAGTCTGAGCAATGTACTAGAGGCTTTGGATATTGTTGCTGCTAAAATAGAAAATTCAGATGTCAGTGGCTGTGTTGGCGGATTTTCTGTATTGGCAGACGGAAAAGATGCAGATGGAAATGTGATTGGAAAATCTGGAGGTTTTGTGGGTGAAAGTTCTGGTACGCAGATTAAAAATAGTAATGTATTAAACTTTGCCTACATCATAGGGCGTGAGACTGCCGGTGGCTTTTCCGGCCTGTTGGAACCCGGCGATGTGGCTTCTGTTTTGGAGGACGGCAGTATTTTAAGCGGCATTGTAAATATAGAGGACAACCTTGCAAGCCTTGTACAGTCCTTTATCCCGATTGTAGAAGATTGTCAGACAAGCAGTGTTCCTTGCGGAGGTGCTGTACGTGCAGATGGGTATTCAGACAGTACAATTTCCCGTGGTATCGCAGGAGGCTATGTTGGATATAACCATGGTGGCCGGATTCAGGGAAATACAAAAGAATGCTCGGTAATTCGGTTGCGTTCTGTTTATGGCGGTGAATTTGCAGGTGGATTTACAGGACTTATGGAGAACGCGGATCTTGCATCTACTGGAAATATAAGTTTGTTGTTTGGTCTTGTAGAAACAAGTAATGTGCTGAGTTTACTTGGAGCAGTTTATCCGACAGAAACAAATACTGCTGTATATGGACCTCTTCGAAATCTGGATATGAACACATGGAATGCATGGGTAGAAGCAGTAGGAAAAAATGGCGTATATGGTTCTCAACTCCCATCCAATCCAGTTGGCTCAGAAGAAGAATTGCAGGAGCTGATTCGGAGCTATGCGTATGGTTATAATGTGAAAGCAGGGAGAACGCAGGTGGGAAGTCTTGTGCAACAGGCAGGAGTTGCTGGTGGTTACGTCGGAAGAATGCAGGGTGGTGTTGTTACAGAAGCTCATGCATGGGATGCAAAAGATATCTCAGCCTATGAAAGTGCAGGAGGTTTTGCGGGTGAGATGTTTACCGGTGGTGTGGCAGAGGTCGGAAGTGTCAGCCTTTTAGGATTGGATATTACAGGTTCTCTGAATGCAGTACAGACGTTTGTTCCGGTTATCCGGAATTCAGATATTACAGGATATCAGTCAGGAATGTACGTTAAAGCAACAGGTATTCCAAATCCGTCCGACAGCGATAAAGTGGAAAAAGTCGGATATGCCGGTGGATTTGCGGGACATATGATAGGTGGACAGATTTGGGGAAATTGGACCAACGAGAAAGGTCGTTCTGCCACAGATGCAGTTCCGGATTCGAATAATAACCGTTGTTTTACAGCAAATCTGCGTAGGGTAGATGGAACCAATGCAGTGGGAGGTTTTGCCGGATTAATTGACCCGGGCAGTGCAGCAGCATTGGATACATCGGGCAGCAGTGGTTTGTTGGGAGGGCTTCTGCAACATGCCATTGGAACTCCCGGAGATTTACTTTCTCTTCTCAATACTACCCTTTCTACTGTACGTGCTGCGGATGTCAAAGCATGGGATGACTGGGGCATTCTGATTAACGGTGTTTATTCAGATGGCAGTGTAAATATAGGTTATGCAAACGCTGCAGGAGGTTTTGCCGGTGAGATAAATGGTGCAGTTATTGGAGAAAATGCTGATGAAGATGCAAGTATCCATGTGGAAAATATCCGAAGTGTTACCGGAGGTGAGCATGTTGGAGGATTCTTTGGGCTGGCAGATGTTTCGGCAGCTGCAGAAATTACAGGTGCTGGAGATACCAGTATTTTAGGTTCTTTGCTGACACTTGGCTCTACGGATGTACTGGATGCTTTTCGGACATATATTCATAATTCAACGGTTTCCGGAGCAAAAGAGGCAGGGTTGGAAGTCAATGCTCGTGAAGGCAAAAAGACGGAATTTGAAAACAATGCGGTTTATACCGGCAATGCCGGTGGGTTCGGAGGAACTTTGTTGAATGGCTCGGTAAAGGAAAGTGGTGTAACCAATCTAAGAGAAGTGAACGGGCTCAATTATACAGGAGGTTTTATTGGACATCTTGGTAAGAGCGGAACGGTTGATA
Organism: uncultured Ruminococcus sp.; assembly: GCA_949290175.1. GTDB lineage: Bacteria > Bacillota > Clostridia > Lachnospirales > Lachnospiraceae > Mediterraneibacter. The sequence goes on along the minus strand of CASERA010000190.1, from coordinate 6,169 downwards.
TTGATAAACTTGGAATTCTGGATAATCTTCTTGGCGTGGGAGCCGGTATTTTGGATATTTTCGGTTCTCATGTAGAGGATTCTTACGTGACGGGTATGGCTGAAGGCTTTACCGTAAGAAGTCAGAATACAGCTGAAGAAAAATCAGAGATAGCGGGAGGATTTGCAGGCTATGCAGATTTGGCAAAGCTGGATAATAATCAAGTTACAAACTTAAAGCAGGTAGCAAGTGAGGAAACTGCGGGAGGATTTGCAGGTCAGACAAGCTTTGCATACCTGGCAGATATAGAGGCAGATTCGCCGCTGGTAAATGGACTCTTTGATGTGCTGGCAGAAGTATTAAAGCTGTTGCATCTTGGAGAACTTGAACAAGGGGATTTGATACATGTAGGACTTATTGTTGTAAAAGTAGATTTATTTACAGATGGCAATCTGATTCAGCTTGATGTACTGGGATTAAAAGTAAAAATATCACTGGATCAAAATATCGGAGAGGATTATGAGCTTGTCACAGTGGAAATTGGAGACAGTAAAATAGAGATGAAATGTGATGGTGATGGGAATATTTTGGACAGTACTGAGGTGGAAAATGAGATTGAAATCTCACTGATTAAGGCAAACCGGACAAGAATTGATGGATGCAGTGTCAAAGGAATCGCTGATGGTTACGACGTGTATGGCGGTGGTGCAGGAAATGATGTAAATGGTTCCGGTGATCATGGATATGCAGGAGGATTTGTTGGCTGGAATAATGAGGGATTGCTGAAAAATAATCAAATGTATCTCGCAGATGTGATTCGCGGCACAAAAGGAATTACAGGGCCATTTACCGGTTCTTCTTCCTTAGAATCAAACTGGGATTTTAATACACTGTTCGGAATTGAAGGAGAGAATAACCAATACCGTATTTATAGGGATTTTGCTCCTACTTATAACAAGGTGTTAAGTTCCCGGGGGCAGGAATTACAAAGTGGGTTTGAAACTGATTCTTTGTGGAATATATATACCATTACGCATATGGAATCGGGAAAAGTAGAAAAATTTTCGGATTTGAAGAATGCTGTGATGAGTGATGGATTCGAGGAGAACAAGTTGGATGCTTATATGGAAGATGGTGCGATGGCAGTTTTAATGAAGAATTCTCCAACAGAACCAACACAGCCTGGAGGAGATGACGAAGCGCCAGATGTTCAAGATCCTTGCAAAGACACCGTAGAGCTAAGGATTAAAAAAGTTTGGAAAAATGACCGAGAAAAAGATCGTCCGGAACAGATTACACTTCATATCACCAGAACTTACGAATCAGATGGGCAAGTGGTAAATGATGATAACTTTATACAAGAGATTATCATGAGTAAAGAGGATTATCAGTCGGAAGATACATGGGAGAAGATTTTATCAGGAACTCCGTATACCGCCTATTATCTTGGAGCAGATGGAACGAAGCATTACTATACGTATTATGTTTCGGAAGACGTTCTTGACGGATACAAGACAAAGATTACATACAGGGGAGATTATCAGTATAGCATAACAATTACGAATGAGAAGACATGGTTTGATAGTCTTCTTCCTGATACTGGAGGAGCAGGTACCCTCCTGCTGTATGTGATAGCATTTGTTTTGATTACAGGTCTTGTACTTTCATATAGAAAGAAACAGCGGGAATAGCCGGAAAAAGTCTGATAAACATTTAGATTGATATGAACCGGTGAGAAAATCGGATTCATATAGAGCAACACGGGGGTTAAAGATTCAAGTAACAAAAGGAGAGAAGAAGTAATGAAGAAATTCAAAAAATTAGTTGTACTGTTTTTAGTAGCAGCAATGACACTGACGATGGGGATTACAGCGTTCGCAGTAGGTGAGAAAAGTAAGTTGACAGTAAAAGTCAATGAGAGTAACACGCTGGAAGGGCAGACTCTTTCCGTGTATAAGTTGTTTGATCTTACAGTAAATGGCGATGCATATGGTTATACGGTTAATGAAACGTATAAGAGTGCAATAATTACAGCACTTGGTCTGGAAGGACCGCAGACAAGTGATGGTCTTTATGATGCAATTTCAGAATTGGATGGCCCTACATCTATTCAGAATTTTGCAGATGCTTTTACAACAGCAGCTTTGCAGGGTCAACTGGCAGCAACACAGACATCTCCGGAACTTGGGAAAGTAGATACATATGATTTTGAAGGTCTTGATTATGGTTATTATCTTGTATATCAGACAGGTACAAAAGAACTTCAGTCATCGCTTATATCCGTGGATAAGGCAAGCGTAGAAGTAAACTTAAAAGGCGAAGCTCCAAGTATTGAAAAAACGGCAGATGCTGAAACGGTTCAGATTGGTCAGGTAGTAAAATATACCATTACCGGTACAATTCCGGATACAACAGGATACAATCAATATACCTATATTATCCACGATATTCTTACAGCAGGTTTGGATTTTACAGATGCTGATGGCACAGAGCCGTCAGATACAAACTATCAAGTATCTGTAAAGATTGGTGAGGGAACAGCATCATCACAGGCAGCCACACTTTCGGGTGATGAGAACCGGCAAATGACACTGGATTTATCACAGTGGGTTAGAGACAACCAGGCAAGCAAGGGACAACAGTTTACAGTTACATATTATGCTAAAGTAAACAGTGCTGCAGTTGTACAGACAAATAACAGTGCTTCTCTGGAATATGGTAATGAGCCTTCTCATACAACCACCACCACTCCTGATAAGGTTGTTACCCCTACATATCCTCTGGATATTAAGAAAACAGAGTCTAAAAATAATGGGTATTTAGCAGGGGCAGTCTTCCGTTTATATGCACGCCAGGAAGACGCAGAAGCTGGAAATAATAATGCAATTAAGGTGACAGGAAGTGCTGGAAACTATACGGTAGCAGAAGATCAGGATACAGCAGAAGATATGGATATGGTATCATCCGGCTCAGAAATTGGAGGTGGTTATAACTTACATTTAAACGGTTTAAGAGCTGGAGATTACTGGATTGTCGAAACACAGGCACCGGATGGATACAATAAGATTACAGCTCCAATAAAAGTTACAATTGCAAAAACCGATGACGCTGAATGGACTATATCAAAGGATAATGTTTCTGAAGATGATAAGATTATTGATGTTGTAAATAGTACAGGTACAATTCTTCCGGAAACTGGTGGAATAGGTACCATTGTTTTCACAGTCATTGGTGTTCTGTTGATTTTTGGAGTAGTGGTAAGTTTTGTAATCAGTAGAAAAAAAACAAATGCTTAATACTGAAAAGCAGACAGAAATATATAAGGAAATGAGAGGCTGCTGGTGATTCATTTTACAGCAGCTTCTCAATAATATGACAATAGGGAGAATGTAATGAAAGGAAATAAGAAAAGGCAAATTTTCGATATTATCCGTATATTAGTTCTTTTGGCTGCACTCTCCGTGCTGTTATATCCGACAGTTAGCAATTATTTATATGAAAAGAACAGTTCGAAAGTGGTTTCATATTATGATGAGGAAGTTGTGAAGCTAAGTGAGAGTCAGCGAAAGCAAATGTTGGAAGATGCAAGGCAGTATAACAGGGAACTTTTAGGGAATATTGAGCTTTTGGATCCATTTTCACCAATAAAGAAGCAAGTAGATGATCGATATGAAGGGCTGCTCAATGTAGATGGTTCGGGAATGATGGGATACATCAGCATTCCACGGATAAATGTGGAACTTCCTGTTTATCATGGAACAAGCGAATCGGTGCTTCAGGCAGGAGTGGGGCATTTCGAAGGGACTTCGCTGCCCGTAGGAGATGAAAGTACACATACAGTTTTAACCGGACACAGAGGGCTTCCATCTAAAAGACTTTTTACAGATTTGGATAAACTGGAAGAAGGAAATATTTTCTATATAAAAATTTTAGGGGAAACATTGGCATATCAGATAGATCAGATTCTTACTGTTTTGCCGGAAGAAACGGAAGCACTTTCAATTGTACAGGGAAAAGACTATGCTACACTCGTTACTTGTACCCCTTACGCAGTCAATACGCACCGTTTGCTCATACGTGGGCATCGTATCCCATATGAGGAGGCAATAGAGAAAGAACCGGATAAGGTTGACCACGGACTTGAAATACCATTGGAAACTCTTGTCTTGCTGATTACTTTGGGTATTTTCTTACTCATCTTTATTATCTGGATGATAGTAAGGCATAGGAAGAATTGGTCAGGAAACGCTGACACCATAGAGAGCGCAAATAGTCAGGCAATCACAACTTTAGACAAAGACACTGGAAAAAGAAAGAAAAAGCGAAGAAAGAGGGAATGAAGATGAAGTACTGGAAGCGGTTTTTTAGCTGTATATTGGTAATGGCGTTTCTGTTCTGTCTGCCGGCAGCAGCACGGGCGGAAGAGTGGACTGGCTCACTTACTATATATTTTCATGGAGCGACAGATAAGGAAGCAGACATACCCCTTGCAGATGTACCTTTTAAACTTTATAAAATTGCAGATAAGAAAAATGGAGAATGGACGCTGAGCGGAGATTTTGCGGACGCAGATGTATCTCTTGAGGATATGAGCGCATCGGGACAGCAGACTATGGCAGAGGAACTTTATTATTATGCAAGGATGAACCGTCTTGCGGGAGTTTCTGGAGAGACGAATGTAGACGGACAGGCACAGTTTCTTCAATTGCAGACTGGTCTGTATCTGGTTTATCAAGCTGAGGATAAGGAATATGAAGAAGGGATTTTTTGTTCTGCACCATTTCTGGTCAGCATTCCTATGGATACAGGAAGTGGTGACAGTACCTATTCTGCAGTTGTTAGACCGAAAAATGAGTGGGTATCTAATGAAGACAGGGTGATTATTGGGCTTCGTGACCTGACGATTTATACTGGAGGAAATGAGCTCACAGGAGAATTGGACGGTTATCCAACGCCCCGTTATACGGGGATTCCAGAAGATGTTACATTTGAAATGAATGGAGAGCCGTGGGATACTTCCCGTGCAAAGTATCCTTTTGCAGTAATCTACACACGGGGGGAAGAGCAGCCTGACTTGAGTGTAGAGGATACTTATGAATATATAGCGGAGGATACAGAAGCAGGACTTTACGTGGCGCATATTGTTCCACGTCAGCGTGGTGGGGTCATTACGGCGGTGAAGCCGGACGGAAGAAGTGTGCGTGTGGAATTCACTACTGCAATTCTGACGGTTCGTGATGTACTTAACAAGGAGTCGAATGAGCAGCTTGGCGTTATTGTAAGTGAAGCGGAGGAACAGAAGGTTGGAGAAAAGGCGGAGGATGTGCTGACAGACCGGCAGAAGAATGAACTTGCTCATGGACTTGCGGTGGTTACGATTCCGGAGGAGTCGACGATTGACGTCAATGGGGATGCGACACTGGGTGTCGTAGAAATTGAAGAGGCTGCACTTTTGTTTGACAGACTTTTGTATTACAATATTATGAATGAAGAGACAGGGAGAACGGTTCTTGTGGACCGTGCTGCTGAAACCCTTGAAAATATGGGAAAAGAGATGGAGAACCGACAGTATCAGTCCAGATATCTTGATCTTGTTCAGGATCAGGATGGTAACCTCTGGTTGTCTTCCAGTAAGGGGAGCACAGTTATATGGCCATATCCGGAGGGAACGGATGAAAACACAAAGTTTGAACTATTCCATTATCCGGGACTCCACAGGGAGTATGGAATTAAGGGGAATGCCGAGGAATCACAGAGCGTGTATACTGCACCTCAGGAGCAGGTAGAAATTGAAAATACAGAGTATGGCATCAAGTTTTATATTCCACAGTCTGGGTTCAGCCCGTTTGTTCTAAGCTGGGTTCCATCAGATGGACAAGACAGTATAGATGAAGAATCGGGTAATGGTGGTTCGGTAAATCCGATTGATAAAGTAATCCAGATGGTTAAGACTGGAGATACAACGGAAATTACAGTATTTGCAGCAGCATTGGGAATCAGTGTATCAGTAATTGTAATAGGAGGAGTAATAATACATAGAAAGAAGAGGAAAAAATAGTAAAGCTGAAAATACACGAATAGAGTGTTTGATTTCTATGCTTTTTTGATTTCTGAAATTTTTCCATCTTTCATAAACACGATTTTCTCTCCCAGAGCTTCCGCTTCTTCCAAAACATTTGTAACGTAGAGT